>JAPOVT010000053.1 GCA_026708015.1 bacterium | reverse complement strand
CCAGCGTGTGAACCGCAAACGCGTGGAGCGCCTCATGCGGCTCCACGGGATCTGCAGCATCCACAATGCGCTGGCCGCCGGCGTTGATGCTGACGGGGTGAGCTGTGCGGAGCAGCTGCTGGTAGCCGTCAAGACCGGCGGGGTCGAACACCAAGTCGAAATTGCCGTGAGGACACGTCATGGTCCAAACCGTCGTGCGAGCCAGGCCCTGAGCGTCGGGCAGGATGTCTAACACAAGGCCCCGATACATGGTCTGCGCCTCGAGGTCTTCGAGGGCCTTCACGATCCGCTCTAGGTTGTCTTGGCCCAGGTCGGGTGTGAAGTCGATGTCCTCGGTTTCGTAGCCGAGATCGAAGCCCTGGGCCTGCACAGCCCACCCGCCTATGGCCACGAAGTTCACCCCCCGGCGAACGAACGCCGCTGCGATGCGGGCCAGGCCCTCAGCGCTGTCAGCCACGGTTAGCCCAGCACAACGGCGTCGGAGAACGCCTCTCGGGCGGCCCTGATCCTGTTTCGGTAGCCTTGCGGGGCGGACAACGCTTTGAGGTGCAGGGTGTCATCGTGGGCGTCATAGACCTCTAGGCGGGCCACCAGGCTGGCTCCCATGGCAGCGAGTACGGCCTGCAACTGGCCCACAGCCAGCTTGACGGCACCGGACTCGATCGAAGCCACATCTGAGGTATCAAGGCCGACGGCGGCGGCCAGCTCCCCTCGGGTCATGTCCAGGCGGGACCGCTCGTCTCGCACCAAAAGCGCCGCCCACCCGCCGCCGTCGCGGCGGGTCAGACCGGCCCCGAACAGATGAGCCGGCGCTGGGTCGGCGCCGTCCCATTCTGGCTGGGTACCCTCCACCGGCCCCGGCGGGCCGGCCCCGAATTGGGCGGCGAACTCGCAGGCCTCGTGGAAAGCCGCGCCCAACCGCTGCGCCTCGTCGCTATCCACGCCGACATACCGGCCGTCAGGCTCGCGGCCAGGGCCCGCCCGGACCTCCAGACCCACCGAGCTCACTAGCCTGCCCACCGTGTCCAACGTCGGATCCAGCCGGCCCGACTCGATGTCGACCACCAGCTCAACATCGCATCCCGCAGCAGCTGCCATCTCCGCCGCCGTGATTCCCAAAGCGGCGCGCGCGGTGCGTACTAGCGCCGACGCCAGACCTGCCGCGACACCCACAGGCTCGGCCGCGCCGCTGAACCGCTGGCCAGTCACCGCCAACACTCCCGGCTGCTCGCCATCCAACTTCCGCAACCCGCGTCCACATAGCCGTCGAAACGCAATCCGATGCCCACCGGCACCGCCAGGTAGCGGCTGAAGCCACCTTCTGTTGGACTCGCCCAACTCACAACCCAATCTTAACAACCCGCCCCTACATTCCCGTCCACAACAGCGCCATCGGCTGACCTGTGCGGGGACGAAACCCTGCGGCGTAGACCGCACACCCGCCACAACCAGCAGCTGGCCCCCAGCAGCGACCAAGGGAGTAGACAGCCCAACGCAATCGGACTGTTCGTTTTTGGGGCGACAACCGCAAGCACTGTGCATGCGGCTGATGACAAGCAGTCGATGCCGATAGGACCAAGCCCAACTGCGGAGCCGGTGGACGTGGCTGTGGCGTCGTACGCGCTGGAATACTCGGTGACGCAAACTGAAGCCCACCGCCGCCTCGGACGAATCGACGCTATCCAGGAAACTCTGGCGACGATCCGCAGCATTGAGACGATGCGGACAGCGGGCTGGGGTATCGACCACCGCGGCAGCTTTGTGGGCTGGGTGCTGCTCACCGGCGACGAACCCGCCAGCGCTGAGGCGGCAGCCGCAGCCGACGCCCACAACGACGTGGAGATCCGTACCGGTGCCCAACACAGCTACACCGATCTCCAAGCCGCGCAGAACGCCCTCGCCGCCCAACTCTTCACAGCCCAAAACCCTGCCAGCGGCGGCGCGCTAGGCAACACCGGCGAAGAGGGACAGGCCACACCAGGCGCGCCGGGCGATCTCGAGGGCGCCGGGATAGGAGCGGGCGTGGCCGAGGTCGTCACGTTCTTGGAGACCGACATGGCAGGCAACACCGTCCGCGTCGGCATAGACCCCGGCCTGGCTTCGGAGATCGGCCCGCTAGGCACGGTATCCGAGCTGGCCTTCGAGCAGAGCGCAGCCATAATCGCAGGAATGCTCCAAGGCCACATCCAGGTGGCCTTCACAATCGCCGACGGCCGCGGCATCGCCCTGGCTGAGAGCTTCCAGGGCGGTGAAGAGATATCTGGGATAGTCAATTGCACCTCGGGGTTCACAGCCCATCGAGCCAGCAGCAGCGACTACGGCATCATCACCGCCGGCCACTGCGGCAACGATCTCCCAACCGAAACCGTGCCGTTCAGCATAAGCGATGTGGAATTGCCATTCGTTTACGGCTGGCTGAGCGCCACCGCCGACGCCCAGTTCCATCGCATTCCCGCGCCTGACAGCGGGTCCCACTATGTACTCGACGACTTTCTGTGCCGCGACCCTGCCAGCTACCCCACGCCTTCCTACGACGTCCTCAGGACAGAGAGTCGCGCCAACATGCAAGACGACTTCGTCTGCCACACCGGCAAGAACAGCAAGACATCCTGCGGCCGGGTCACCAACATCAACCACCAACGGATGTCGGCGAGCAATCCATGCCGCGACTCCACCGGCGGCTTAGTGGCATGCGATTCCGTGTTCGTGAAAGTTGAGGGCGCATACCTAAAGGGCTGCCGAGGGGACAGCGGAGGACCGTTCTACAGAGGCGGAACAGCCTACGGAATAATGTCGGGCCTTATAGGCGACGATGTGAACAATTGCACATTGGAAGGCAGGACGGTGACCGTTCTCAGCGATCGATGAGGTTCAGTCCTTCCTGGGCGTAAGCTTGCTCACCGAACCGGTCACGCTCACGGCCCCCTGACAACTACGGGAATTATCACATGAGAGGGCACGACCAACACAGTAGCTGCCGCGACAGAAGGCGCCCTGCGCCGCGCCGTGCGGCACCATGTTGGTGGGCTGTGCGATGTGGGGTTACGGCGGTGTGCTTTACATTGGCCGCTGCCGGGTGCTCGTCGGGACACAAGACGGCTTTGGAAGAGCCAGAAGCCATCGTGTCCGCGACGGTCAAGCACGAACAAGCCACAGCAAACCCACCGGCCGAAGAGCCCAAGACGGTGGATCTAGACGGCGACCTGGGAAATGGCGCAGATTGGCCGAGGCCTCCACTGGCGGGTATGTGGGTGGACTACCCCCTACGGGAGAGCGGGTCGAGCTTCTTTTTGCACGGGATCGTGTCCATTGAACCGTCTTGCGCGTATCTCACCAATGTCTCGTATGTCGACACGGAGGGGCTTTTGGTTGACCCAGGGGCGGAATGGGAGGGGCGGCGCCTGGCGTTGTCGCTGATCTATCCCGACGCTCGCTTCGATGAAAACACCCGCACGCTGTGGAACCCGCTGTGGGAATATGACATCCCGGTCTCCCACGGCGACCGAGTCATCGTGGCCTCAGACCCGCTATTTGAAGACATTGGGGACAAGGAGCCCCACGATCTGCATCTCTTCTGGGACCTCTGCCCCGCCCACGGGTACGCCACTCCTGAGGGCCTTTGGACATCCGTGGAGTGGCTTTGCACAAACAGACCGTCAGAGTGGGTATGGCACGAAGGTGAAGAACTGGAGCGCATTTGCGTGGAGGATGCGAGACCTTGGAACCAGCGCGATCTGCTGGAACAACAAGGCTCCGCCCCCGGTGTCGAGCCACCCGCTCCGGGCCTGGGCCCCGGCGAGCCGCCCCCCGTTGCAGAACTAATAACGCCTCCGTTTTACGACATGCATCCATACCATCCCGACATGGAAATCGAGCTGTCCAAACTGGTCGGGATTCTGTCGATAGAATCAGTGTCGCCGAGCTACATCCCGGCACCCAAGTGCGTGTATCTGTATCCTACCGCGGCCTCGGCGCCGCAGTCGGTGCTGTGGGGAGGTCTATGGAAGCACACTGGCCCCGACGGCCAGCCGCTCGCCATATGGCTACAGTTGCCCTACCCCCAGGCCCGCTTCGACGAGGAATCCTGGGCGCTGTGGAACGGCGACATCGGACCCATGACCACCGGCGACCGGATCATCGCCCACCCCATAGCCCCGCCAGACTTCCACACCGACGGCTACAACACCCGCGCAAAACAACCCCACGAACCCCAGATACACCCCTGCGACAAAGCCGGCGCCAGCGCCGCCGTGCTGGACATACAACCCGTGGAGCACTACTGCACCCACGACCCGCCAACCAGGCACCACACCCAATGCGAACAAGCCATGAGCCTGGACACCCAGATCCAAAACCACCTCACACCCCCCGGAGGCCAGCGCCATTACCAGTAACCCACGAGGCACCTGCCTAACCGACCCGCCGGCCCACCAACGCCGAGGTCGCTGCCGCCGAAAAGCCCGCCTTGGCTAGCGGCACGGCCGCCTCAGCCGAGAACCCGGCTAGGCGGGCGGCGGCTCGGCTCCTAGTTCCGCAGCACCGAGCCTGAGCGCAGTAGAGGGCGCTACATGGGCGACCTCGGCGACGGTACGAACGCTGTAGCCAGCGGCGAGAGCTGCTTGGACGGCCTTGGTCCGCGCCCATTTGGCCCGGTCGAGCCGGGTTTGGGTTTTGCGCACCAACTCGGCGCTGTCGTCCAAAGCGGCCATGGCCGGGACCGTTGCCACCAGCTCGGCCATTTCCTCAGCCTTGCGCCGAACAGCGGCCCTGCGGCGGCGCTCGTCGAGAACCTCTATCTGCTGTGCCAGTGGGAGGCTGTCGTCGTTCAGGAGCGCTCTGAGCTCCTTGTCGGTCAGGTCGGCCAGCGGCGCATCGTTCTTCACGGCGCACACGATAGTCGTTCGATATACGAACACAAGACTGTTCGATAACCAAACGAAAATAATGGTCGGGAGCGGCACTTCTAGTGCAAGCGTGTACACCCGACTTTTGCTCGCTGGTAACTGCTGGCTGGGCATTCACTGGCTGACGGTGGGATGCCCAGCCTGGTTCGGACTCGTCTCTTGCTTGGGTGCGGTTCTGGCTGGCTGTTGCCTTCGGTCGCTTGTGGTCGGTGTGATTCGGGTTGTGGTGGTATTTGATGTGGTTCTAGACGCTCTCGGGGCTCTGATCATCTCGGCTCCGCCCTGACCGGCATTTGGCGGTCGTAAGCGGTTTTGGGGTTTCGACCGGTGCCTCAGGGGGGTTTCGACCGGTTGCGACCATTGGCGTTTGGCATGATGGCCAGCATGATTTCGGCAATTGGTGACGGCAGCGGATCGAGGCATGCAGGAGGCCGCAATCTGAGGCTGCGGGTAGAGTATGGCTGTGGCGGCTAGCGACGCTGTGTCGGCTCGGGGAGCGCTTGGGAATGGGCGCTGTGGCGATGCGCCCGTTGGGATAGCTGCTGGATTGGTTCTGGTCGCTCGGGCCGCTTTGGGGCTGCGGCCTGTGGAGTTGGCGGAGGCTGCCGGCTGCGACGCGGAATTGGTGCGGGCAATCGAGGCGGGCCGGTTCGATCCGGCGCTGGACACGGTGGAGCGGCTGGTCAACTCGGTGGGTCTGGAGGTGCGGGCGGGCACCAACGGGGAGCCAGGCGCAGCTCATTCGGTGGTGTGCGAGTCTGAGGTGGCGCGGGTGAGGGGAGCATTCTCGGAGCTTGTCGAGTTCCGGCGTTCGCACGGGCTTCGTCCTCCCGGCCCGCCTGTGGGGGCGCAGCCGGACTGGGACGGGACCGATCCGGCACCGCCTCGGTTGTTCGGGGCGGGGCCGACTCGCCGCGACGGCGGCGGCTGGGCGGCCATTTTGGTGCGCTCAGCGCGACAGCGTCGCAGGATGGGACAAGCTGGCCTTGCCGCTGTGGCCGGGCTGGACCAGGCCGAGGTCGCCGCCATCGAAATCGGCGCTCTCCGACCGCCAGTCAAAGAGCTTGAGAGGGTGCTGTCGACGATGGGATTCGGTTTGCGGTCCCGCCTTGAGCCCTACGACGATCACGACGACGGGCTCCACCTGCGAGCGCTAGGCGACCCTGGGCGCTACGCCAGGCGGATGCGAAACGGCGAGAGCGCCTTCGCAACCGCAGTGGTCTTGGACTGACCCCAGCAGTGGCCATGGACACCGCCGACCGCCTAGAGCGCATCGCGGCCACGCTCGCCGACCGCGGCGTGAACTTCGTGGTGATCGGCGGATGGGCCGTCGAGGCCCAGGGCTACGAACTGGGCTACAAGACAGAAGACATCGACTTCACCCCCGACCTGGGACCGGACAACCTCGATCAGGATGCAGACCTCGACCTCGGCCTCTGACTAGCTGAGGGCGAGCCAGGTGACGAGGTGGACGTCTTCGGGGCGGATTTCGGGGAGTGGACCGGGAGGTACGTAGGGCTCTAGCCCGAGGGTGCGGATGACTTCTAGGATCCTCTCGGCTTGCTCGGCGAGGTTGTCGGTCTCCCTGATGGCGGCTTGGAAGGTGCGGATGGTGCGTTCGGGATAGGGGGCATTGATGGTGTCGATGGCGCGGTCGATGTCGTCTTGAGAAAGATCGGGGGGCGGGTATTGCCGGAGAATCTCGGCGGCGCGGTGGAGGCGGGGGGCGACCTTGGGTTGGAGGTTGGCCGGGTCGACCATATGGTTCCACCGGTCCACAATGTGGGTTCGAGCGGTCTCCCAGGCGGCGAAGGCACCACCGATGGCGGCGTCGTCGAGTTGGCGAGGGGTGTTGAAGGCCACAGGGGGGCGGGCCTTGTCGAGGCAGGCCAGCGTTTCGTCGACAATAGGTGCATCACCCGCGCCGCCGGTCTCTACGAAACGGAATACCGGTTTGGGGTGGTCGCCTATTCGGGCACAGAACACATAGCCCGGCTTGCCGTCGGGGGTGGCTACGGCCATGCCTGAGCCAGCACCCCAGGGCAGAGACTTGATCTGGCGGGCGAGGTCGGCGTCTTCCAGGGCTTGGCGCAGCTCCTGTCGGAACTGCTCTCCCGACAGCACTCCTCGGGCGGTTCCGCCCCGCTGGAAGATTTCGGGGTTCTCGCGGCGGAGACGCTCGATCTCTTCTCGGGTCTCGGCGTAGTTGATCTCGACCTGCGCCGCCTGGTCGGGCAGCACCTCGCCCACCCCGATGCTGGCAGCGGCTTGGGCGATCTTGACGTGCAGGCGCTCTTCGAGGCCCAACAGGTCGTCGAGGCGGTCGTCGGGGAACACGCAGCGCAGGAACACCTCGGTGTGGTGCGAGCCGATGCGGTCGATGCGCCCGTGGCGCTGCACGAGTCGCATCGGATTCCAGGGCAGGTCGTAGTTGATGATGTGGCGGGCCTGTTGGAGGTTCACCCCCTCGGCCAAAACGTCGGTTGTGACCACGATGTCGAAGCGGTCGTCGGCGGCATCGGCGGGGGCGTCGGTGGTGAGGGGGGCGAACCCCCACAGCACCCGCTCTTTGCTGTCGGAACCGGTGGCGCCGGCCAGCGAGGCGATGCGACCGCGGTAGGGCGCCAGCCGCTCGTCGGATTCGGCTTGCTCCACCAGGTGTTCGTGTACCCAGTCGACGGTGTCGGCGTAGTAGCTGAAGACCAGCACCTTGCGCCGGTTGCGCACATCGTCGTCGCCGATCCCCCCAGCGGCGGCCTCGGCGGCGATGGCGGCCAGCTCCTCCACCAAAGCGGCCAGGTTGGGATCGTCTCGGCGGGTCACAGTGCGGGCCTCGGCGGCGAACGACCTCAGCAGGCCCCGGTCTCGCTCCACATACTCCCGCAGAAGCCCGACGTTGTATTGGGCGGCGTCGTCTGACACCCCCACGATGCCGTCCAGAAAGGTGTCGACCTGTTCGTCGTCCATCTCATCGGAGTCGGTAGCAATCCAGTCGGCCAGAGCTTCTCCGGTGGCTACTCGGCCGTTGCCGAGCAGCGACAAGAAGGCATCGTGGCTGTTGGCCATCCGCTTGCAGGTCTCGGCGAAGGCATACGGCGACGACTCGAAACGCTTCAGCAGGCCCGAGCGCATCAGGCCGGCGAGCTGGATCTCATACGCGTCAACCTCGCGATCAAGGCGATACTGCGACGGGGAATAGCGGGCCAGGCTCAGCACACCGGCATCCTCGGTGCTGGCGTCGGGGTCGAGAGCCCGGGCGAACCGGTCGAAGAAACCGGGCATCACCTCGTCGAGGTTGTAGTCCACCCTGTGTACCCGCGGCGTAGGGAACACGATGGGCTGGTCCTGGCCGCCCACCTTGATGGTGTCGTTGGGGTAGAAGCGTTTGACGAAGGCCCGGGTGCGCCGCACCGCCACCGCGTCCAACACGTCGAACAGGTGCTCGGGGGTGAGATCATCCGGATTGAGGGCCATGGCGTTGGCGAAGTGATCCCGCAGCGAGCGGATACCCGCATCGGCAAAGGCGGCATCGTTGCGCAGGAAATAGCCCAACAGGTGATACAGATCCCACAGGCTGTTGTTCACCGGCGTAGCGCTGAGCATCACCAGCTTCTTGGGCGGCGAACCGGCCAGCAGACGCCGCAGCGCCTGGGCCCGCTGAGTGCCGGGGTTGCGCAGGTTGTGGGCCTCGTCGATCACCACCATGGCGTAGTCGTTGATCTCAGCCTTCAACTTGATCGCGTCGGTGTGCTCGTGGTTCAGCCGCCGGTCGCCCATCAACTCCTCGTACGACACCAACTCCACCGCCAGCAAATGCTCAGAAATGAACGCCCGCCACGGCCCGTCGCGCAGCGTGGCCGGGGTGATCACCAGCACCCGCTGGCGGCGGTCCAGCGCCGCCTCTCGGATCAACTCCCCGGCCAAGAAGGTCTTGCCCAAACCAACCTCATCGGCAATCAGCACCCCATCGCGCTCCTCCAGAATGCGCCGAGCGCGCCACAGGCCGTCGGACTGGAACGACGTGAGGTGGATCTGCGGAGCGCCCTCGGCGGCAGCCTCGACCTCCAGTTCCTCGCCGTAGAACTCCCACAGCATCCGCAGGTACACAAGCTGGGGCAAATGGGGCTCGAAGCGGGCCTCGAATAGAGCGGCCAAGTCGTAGTCGGTGGCCTCGTCCCACAGCTCCTCGAACCAGTCCCGCACTTGGCCCACCACATGGGGCGAGTAGTTGCCCAGGTTCAGCTCCAAGTTGGTGGCCAGCCCCGCATACGTGAAGTTGGACGACCCGGCCACCACCCCATGCGACCGATCGCCCACCAGAAAGGCCTTGCCGTGCAAGAATCGGCCCTCTAGGCGGCGGACCTGAACCGTGTCAGAGCGCAGCCACTCCACCAAGCGCCGGGTAGCAGCATCGACCTCGAAGGTGAAACCCAGATGGTCGCGCTCGACAAGCAGGTTCTGCTCGTGGCCTTCCAGAGCCTGGCGCAGCCGGGCGCGGGCCGCCCGCTGGGGATTGGCCGACTCCGAGCGCAACGCCCGCCGGCGGCTCTCCGGCGGGGTCGGCTCCGCCCCCAACAACAACCGCACACCGGCGGCGCGATCCAGCGAATCCGCCAACAGCGAGTAGCCACCCACGTTGAAGTAGGCAGTGGCAATGTCCAAACAAGCCCCGCCCACGAACCCAGTAGCAGCATGGGAGATGAACCCGTTCAACGCCGCAGCCACCGACTGCTCACCCCGATTGACCGCCAGCTCCGGCTTCTCAGACACGGTCATGCAGCTTCCTGAAATGGGCGAGGACAGCCGCGTGTCGTTCGGAATAGTCAACGGTTTCGCTGAAGGTGTCATAGACCACGGCCAGGTCGTCCTCGTCGAGGCCGTAAAGGTGGGCGACGCAGGCGTCGAGCTCGCAGATGAGGTTTTGCTTGACCGCATCGTCGTTGGCCGACCCCACCGATACCCCCACCTCAGCCGCCCAATCCCTAAACCGCTCATCCACCGCCGCCAGCCGCCCCGCAATCTCTACCACCCGATCCCGAACCGGATCCCCCTCACCGGGGTCGGGAACAGACAGCAGGCCAAATTGCTCGAATGTCATGTGAAGCTCAACGGTTCGACGGGATTGCCAGTCACAGGGCATAGAACTCAAGACTCCGAGCAGGTACGCCTCATCCACTGCTCCGCCAGATGTACGCAACAGATAGGGGGCCTGATGCACAATCACCCTCTCACCAGGAACGAGGGAGGCGATCAGCGTGCGTGAATCGGTAGATCTTGTTACGTCCCTGAAAGTAATCCGGGGATGGCGGCAGGGAAGCGTCGCCGCGTTGTCGACAACCTCTTCATCCAGTTCTGCAAAGGCCGAAGACTGGGTACGGCACTGCGACAGCCGCTTCTCTTGGAGATGGGCAATCATGCTCTCGGCATCTGCACTGTCGTAGTAGACACCGGTGTCAGGCACCCAAATGTTGAACGAAGTGCCCTTGTAGACCGGCCACACATAGCCAGATCCAGATACTCGTTCATCACTTCCATAATTCCTCGATTCTCCGGAAATGGACGAGGACGGCCTCGCGTCGTTCATCCCACTGTCCCGGTCGACCGAATGTCTCGTAAACGACTGCAATGTCGTCTTCGTCCAAGCCGTAAAGGTAGGCGACACAGGCGTCCAATTCGGCTAGCAGCCAAGACCCCCCCCCCCAGTGCCGACTGGCACGCCTACTTCGGCGGCCCAATCGGTGAATCGGTCATCTTGGGCGGCAAGCAGGGCAGCGATCTCAGCTACGCGGTCGCGAACGGGATGCCCCATTCCGGGATCGGGAATGGACAATTGACCGATCTGCTCGAATGTCATATGGAGCTCAACCGTTCGACGAGCCTGCCAATCACACGGCATCGAGGACAGCACTCCAAGCACATAAGCCTCGTCAACCGCCGTGCCTGCGGTACGCAACAGATAAGGCGCTTGATGCACAATGACCCTCTCACCAGGGACAAGGGCAGTGACAATGGCGCGCGTATTGGTCGGGTTGGTTACGTCCCTGAAGGCAATCCGGGGATGGCAACATGGCAGCGTCGCCGGGTCGCCAACAACCTCTTCCTCCAATTCCGCAAAGGCCGAAGACTGGGAACGTCGCTGCGACAGCCGCTTCTCTTGCAGGTGGGCAACTACGCTCTCGGCATCGGCGCTGTCGTAGTAGACACCGGTGTCGGGAGACCACAAGTCGAACGATGTGCCCTTATATACAGGCCAAACCTTGCTCATGGCCGCTGCTCCTGGGCGGAGACGCCGTCGTCGTTCACGAACTTGCTCCGATCTCCGGTGGCATCGAGCTCTCGGACCGGGCGGAAGCGCCATCGTCGTTCACGAACTCGCTCCGGTCGTGGGTGGCGTGGAGTTCGGCGACCGGGCGGAAGCGCCATCGTCGTTGACGAATCGGTGTCGGTCGGTGGTGGCGTTGAAGTCGCCCTGGACTGGTCGGAACCTCCAACTTCGTGATCTCCGAGAGAGAGAGAGAGATCGTCTGGGGAGTCGGCCAAGTCGGTTCCGTCGAAGCGGGGGTGCTGTTTGATCTTGCGCCAGACTCGGAAGGCGGGGCGGTTCGGGATTTGTGGGAAGGCCGCGGTGTTCGACCACCGGGTGAATTCAGACACCGGGATCGGTTCGGGCTTGCCGTCTACTAGCTCGTGGAAGTGGGCAAGCGAGTTGGCCGGGCCGGGATAGATGGCTACATGGGGCTCGTCGGGGTCGCCCTCAAAGCCACCCCCTGGGATCGGCCCGGGGACTGAGTTTGCAGGCGGCGATGAGGGCGACGGTGTAGCGGCCGTCGACCCCGTCGAAAGCCCACTGCTTGGTGTTGAGGCAGGTGACGACGGAGAGCAGCGGGTGACCACCACCAGCGCCACCGTGTAGGAGTTGTGGACTCCCTCGAACACCCAGCCCTTGTGGTTGATGACCGTGGCCACCGACATCCGCAGTCGGCTGGCCGACCCCCCCCCCCCCGCGGCATTTCAGCGCCACTGCGAGTTCCCACGATCTCAGTCCGCCAGTTGGCCATGCCAGCGTCCGACACCGCGGAGCGAGGCAATACCATTCCGATCTTCCCCCCGTCTCGGCAGAGGGTGTAGTTAGCCCAAGAGAATGCCTTGTAGAGGTCGGTTTGGCCGAGTCCGAGTCTTGGAAACGTGGCTCGCAGCACCAGTTTGAGGGCCTCGGCTCGCTCCTTTTCCACGTCGAACTCTGCAGCCAAGTCTGGTCGCTTAGCCTCCAGGGCGTCTATGCGGGCTCTCCGCTTGGCGACCGGTTGCGACCGGACTCCGGGTAGGTGCATCCCCCACCAGACCTCTCGGTCCACCACCACCTTCTCCCAGGGCGGATTGCCCAGCAGGCAGTCGAAGCCGCTCCTCTCCCTCCGGGCAAACACCTCTGGCCACACCGTGGGGTAGTGGACGGGATCAAGGCGCTCCACCGCGCCTCGCACCGCGGGGTCGTCGGCCAAGGCGGCGATCTTCTCGGGGCTGAAGTCGAAGTCGCGGTGAACTTCTATGGCCCCGGCTCGCACTGCGGTGGCGACATCGAACACCGCCACGGCCGGTGCGACTGCTTCGAGGGTTTGGGCATGGGCGGCGCGAGCCGCTTCGATCTCGGCCTTGTCGGCGTCGTTGAGGCGCCCGAGCCGGGCCAACGGCTCCTGACAGCCCTCCAGCAAGCTCTCCAGCTGGTGGACGAACAGCGACGCCCCGGCCTGGCTGCCCTTCGGCGCTACCGCGGCAGCCGCATCGTCGACCGACGCCACCCCAGTCAGGCTGTCGCCTTGGACCAGGTTGTGGTCGAGGAACGACAGGGGCAGGCCGGGAACGAAGGTGTGGACCCAGATGGCGAGGCGGGCCAGCTCGACGGCCACTCGGTTCTTGTCCACCCCGTACACGCAGTGGCGGGCCACTTGGCGGCGCAGCAGGGCGCCGAATTCGATCTCGATGCCGTTGGCCAGATCACCGAGGGCCTCTATGGCCGCGGCGCGCAGTCGGTTCAGCTCCTTGGTGACTGCGGGAACGGGGTGGAGGGTGAGCCAGGCCGACAGGCGCGGCTCGATGCGGTCCACGGCGGCCACCAGGAAGTGGGCTGAGCCCATGGCGATGTCGGCGCAGCGGAAGTCGAAGAACGCCTCGGCCAGCGCGGTGTCGTTACCTTGCTCCCGAAGGTCGTCGAGCCGGGCGATGTGGTCGTCGAGGGCCGGCTCCAGGGCGTTGTCCAAGAGATGCTCGACGGCGAAGGGCTTGGTGAAATAGGAGCCGGTGGCCTTGCGCACCCCGGAGCGGTTGTGGAAATACACCGCACCGGCCACCACCTCCACCTCGTCGCAGTCGGTGGCGGGAACGTACTGCTCTTTGCCCTTGATGGCCTTGACCGCCAAGTCGTCTTGGGCCACCGACAGTTTCGACTCCAACAGGCCCTCGTAGATGGTGCCGAACTCCCTCACCGACAGCGACCGGAAGTCCACCGGCCCCAGCCCCTCGGGGCCCTCGTCCACCAGCACCGCGGCCAGGGCGGGGCCGAATTCGGCGTTGGTGAGCTTGATGTCGGCGATGGCCGCCCCCGACGGACTCACCGCGGGATCGGCAGAGAACAGCCCGCCGTTGTAGGCGGGCACGCCCCAGTCGCGGTTGCCGTGGTTCACCGCATCCCAAAGCTGGTACACGTCGTCCCACAGGTCGGTGGCCCGCTCGTCGTAGTCGGCGCGGCCCCGGCGCCGGTCTTCGGCGAGCTGTCGGGCGATGCGCGACAGGGAATGGTCGGCATAGCGGCCGTTGGTGCGATAGGGCAGCAGGTCTTTGTCCTCGGCATAGGCCACAAACAGCAGCCGGAACAAGATCACCATGACCTGCTCATAGGCGTCGGCCAGTTCGCCCTCCCCCAGGTCTTCGCCGTGGCGATCATGGGACAGCCGGGTGGCCACCGCCCGGGCCAAAGCTGGCACCGTCTGGTGATACACCCGTTCCCGCAGCCGCACGGCCAATTCGGCCACGAAATCCGCCGACCGGACGAGGATCTGATCAAGCGTCCCGTGGTCGGCCAGAGCCTCAGCCGAGAACAGAAGGTGGAGGTAGCCGGCCAACTCAGTGGGAACCAGCGACAGGTTCAACTCAACGAAGGTCTCGGTCCGGCCCTTTCGGCCCACGCCGGTGTCGGCTCGGGCCGCGTAAAGGCGGATCTCCGAAGACCGGGTGAGGATCACCCAGTCCACCCGATGCTGGTCGGCCAGAGCCAGCGCCCGCGACACCGGAGAGGTGTTATCGAACCGGCTCGACGGCGCCTCGAAGGGCTCGTCCTCATCACAGAATACGGCCACGGCGTGGTTAAGGCCCCCGATGGTGAGCATGGAGGCGTTGGTGGCCAGCGTCTGGATGTGAAAACCCAGCCCCTCCACCAAGCGGCGGCCCCGACGGCCCAACAGCGGCAGAGCCCTCTGGGTTGCCTCGGGCCAATCCCTTCGCTCGGGCACACCGTCCTTGAGCTCCTGGGTTGCCAACAGCCCCACATTGCGCAGCCCCGGGAACGGGGACTCCAACTCGGGCATGGCCGCCAAAAGGAAACGGGAAGCGGCATGGTGGCTGGGCTCGCTCAGCGCAACCTCCGCCAGACGCTCGGCTTGCGACACCTCAATGTCGTGGTGAACCACTGGCGGCTCCCCCACCGGCCCGCACAACGATACTCGCTGGCCCTCGGCAGTGGGATAGGACGCCACCAGCAGCACCGGGCTGGCCCGCCCCGCCCGACGCCTCGACCACCCCTCGCGCAGATCAGCAGCCCGCGGCTTGGCTGCCGCCCGAACCAACGCCACTTCCAACCCGTTCGGAGCATCCTGGACGAACACCCCCGCCGGAATCAGCGACGACGGAAACCCTGCTGGCGCTGACCACGTAGTGGGGTCTCGGTCCAAGAGAAAGTCATCCACGAATCCGAAATCCTACTCAATTGACGGAAACAGCGACTCGCCGCGAACCAAGACGGCTTAGCTGGCACATCCATGTGGGGCGGAATGTGGGGCAGACCAACAGTCCCACCCACCTTGCCCCTTGGACCTGCGGGTTTGTGTATTCTTCGATTCCCCCCAGATCCACTGTGATTACACTATTGAGTAATTTTACTCAATAGCGTAATTGACTTGGTATACTGCGGATATGGTCGAATTTAGGCGTTCGCAGGTCGACACGATTGTCAGCCGTTTGTCGGAGTCTCCACAGCGGCTCATCGCGATCTTCGGCCCCCGTCAGACCGGAAAGACCACGGCAACGCGCCAAGCTCTCTCACACTGAATTGGAGCACCGCTACGAGGCTATAGACGCCGCTGGGCCCGGTGTAGAGCCATCGCCAAACTCCCCCGAGGTCGACTTCGCAGAATTCGCCCCTGTTCGGCGAGATGCTCGATGGCTGGTAGAGGTCTGGGAACGCAGTCAGCACCAAGCCTGGACCTCGCCGCAGGGATTCGTCTTGGTCCTCGACGAGATCCAGAAGATTGAACAGTGGTCGGAAGTGGTCAAGGGGCTCTGGGATGACGACCGGGCCAGCGGCTGCCCCCTGCATGTAGTCGTTCTCGGTTCGGCCCCGCTGCTGATGCAGTCCGGATTGAATGAGAGCCTGGCTGGCCGGTTCGAGCCAATCCACGTCACTCACTGGTCATACCTTGAGATGGCCGAAGCCTTTGGATTCAGCCTCGACGAGTACGTCTACTTCGGCGGTTATCCGGGGGCTGCTCCCCTATCCCCAGATCAGGAGCGGTGGAGCGCCTACATCCGCGGCGCCCTAGTCGACCCGAACATCGAGCGTGATGTGCTTTCGATGACCAGGGTCGATAAGCCTGCCTTGCTCAAGCGGCTCTTCGAGGTCGGAGCGCAGTATTCCGGCCAGATCTTGTCGTTCAACAAGATGCTCGGGCACTTGCAAGATGCCGGCAACACCACCACCTTGACGAGGTATCTGGACTTGCTCTCCCAGGCGGGTTTGCTCACCGGTCTTTCCAAGCACACCGAGCGTCCGATATCAGCGAGGGCATCGATACCGAAGCTGAATGTGCTCAACACCGCGCTGATGTCGGCCGCCTCCGGCTACTCCCTCGAACAGGCCCGAACCGACCGCACGTTTTGGGGCCGCCTGGTAGAGAGCGCAGTTGGGGCGCACCTGGTCAATACGGCCTCACCGAACACCATGGTCAAGTACTGGAGAGACGGCAACCACGAAGTCGACTTCGTCCTCCAAAAGGGCCCGCACACGGTGGGAATCGAGGTCAAGAGCGGCCAGACTCCGACTAGCCACCAGGGTCTCATGGAGTTCGAGCGACGGTTCCAGCCCCGGGCAACCGTCGTTGTCGGCGACACCGGCGTTCCCCTCCACGAATTCCTGTCCGAACCCGCCGACCACTGGTTCGAGGCGACATGAGCAGCCCGGTTGCCCGCACCTGCACCGAGTTGGCCACAGACCGGGACCCAAGCATCATTCTCAGCGAGCCCAAGCCGCTCAGTGCTTTCAAGCAGTCTCAGGCGTTGGTCCTTCTGGGCGATGCCGGGTCGGGAAAAACCACTGAGCTTCACCAGGAATCGGTGGCGCTCGGCAGTGCTGCCGTTTACTTGAGTGCTCGCCAATTCGCCCGATCCGATGTGGGCTCCCATCCCGACTGGCGAAACATGGTCCTGTTCATCGACGGCTTAGACGAGATGCGGGCTGGAACAACCGACTCCCTGACCCCGATGGACCAAATCATCACCAAGCTCGAAATGCTAGGAAGGCCCAACTTCCGTCTTTCCTGTCGAGAGGCCGACTGGCTGGGCACCAACGACCGCCAGAACCTAGCCACCGTTTCACCTGATTCGCAGATCATGGTGCTGCGGCTCGACCCCCTCGATGACGACGCGATCATCGCCCTGTTGAACTCACTTGACGGCTCCCGAGACGCCCGAGAGTTCATCAACAAGGCCAGAGAGCGGGGTCTGGGTGCGGTGTTGCGCAACCCGCAGACGCTGACATTGCTCGCCCAAGCGGTGGGTCAGGGTGGTGTGTGGCCCAATAGCAGACAGGAGACCTTCGAGTTGGCCTGCCACAAGATGGCGGCTGGGCAAAACGAGGATCACCTGGAGAGAGCTGATCACATGCCGTCGGATGTCGCTATGGATGCTGCTGGCTACCTGTGTGCATTGCAGTTGCTTGCCGGCACCGAGGGGTACTCCTTAACCCCCCTTCTCGACGACGCCATGTTCCCCTCCGTCGACGACCTACAGGAACCGCCAGACCAACTGTCCCGCAGCAGCCTGAAGCGAGCCCTTGGCACAAGGTTGTTCAGCGGTGCAGACGAACGGAGAGTCAGACCGGTTCATAGACACGTCGCAGAGTTCTTGGGGGGTCGCTACCTGGCCAAGCTGACCAGAGATGGCCTTCCGGCGAGCAGAGCGATGTCGCTGATGACCAGCCCCAGCGATAAGCGAGTCGTCACTGTGCTCCGCGGGCTGTCGGCCTGGCTGGCGGTTCACAGCCGTGAGGCGCGCCCGCTGCTGACGAAGGCCGACCCGGTCGGCGTGGGCCTCTATGGCGACATCGAGGGCCTTCTCCCCGACGAAAAGGTGCATCTGCTGGAATCGCTGGTCGAGTTCGCCAAACAGGGCCAACTCTTCGGCCACGACAGGGCCGACGATCGCGGCAGCTCGTACAAGGGATCCACCGCTCAGGCATTCCGATCCCTCGCTTCGACTGACATGGTTCCCGTCATCAAGGACCTGCTGGCCCAACCGGTCACAGACGCCAGCGATCACCGGATCGTTGGATTCGTCCTTGAAGTGCTTGGCGAGGCCGACGAATCAGAATCGGAGTCGCTAGGTGAATTGACCGCCGACATAGAAGGCGTCCTAGTCGACCCCTCACGACCAGCAGACCTAAAGGTCGCAGCCCTAGGCGCCTACCTCCACCTCAGTTCTCCCGTCAAAGCCCAGACACAGATACTCCTGCGTCTCCTGGAAGAGACTCATGACGGTATTCACCTTGACCCTCTGGACGAGCTCCGAGGAGCCCTGCTTTCACACCTCTATCCTGCACATCTCGCACCTAGCCGCATTTGGCAATTCCTGGCTTCTCCGAACGAAAAGGACTTCATCGGTGGCCGCTTCTGGAAATTCCATAGAGAAACCCTCCTTGAGGAGAGCTCAGATCAACAGGTGGGCGAATTGCTCGACGCGCTGCACGAGACCGGCCCTCCCCCACTAGTCGGTCAGACCGTCTCTGTAGTAGGCGCCTTACCGATCCAAGTTCTCTCTAGAGGCCTAGAGAAGCAGGGCGACGACATCGAGCCGGCCCGCCTATACAGCTGGCTATCCACCAATTCGCGTTCGCTAAGGCACCACCTTCGGTCTACAGAACCGCTGCAGAACATCCAGGCGTGGCTTCAAGCCCGACCAGACACCCAAAAGGACGTCTATTTGACCTGGCTCAGGCATCAACACTCGCAGGGTGAGCAAAGCCTCAGGTCGTATTGGAATTGCACCGCACTAAGCGAGAGCGCCCCTCCCGCTGATTTTGGGCTGTGGTGCTTAGATGAGGCAGTACGGCTTGGACGCTCTGAGCCGCCGATTTCGCTGGCACTTTTGCACCAGGCGTATCTGTCGTTGCATCAGCAGAGTAGCTCTCATGGTCTGACTCTTGATGTCATGAAGGAGCGGGTAACCGGGCACGACGCGCTAGCCAACCGACTGGATGAACTGTGCAACCCGCCACCGTCAAGCGACGAGCTGAGCATATTTGAGCGGGAGATGCAGGATCGGAAAGCCGAGTACGAGCAGGAGAAGCGTCAACGACAATCAGATTGGGCAGACTTACTGCGTTCGCATGAAGACGAACTGCGAGATAACCGGCTACCGGCTCACATTCTGAATGTATTGGCCAAGGCCTACTTCGCCCTATTCATTGAGGTGAGTCAAGACGCACTCCCCCGTCGCCGCATCAGCGAGTTCGTAGGAGGAGACCCCGACCTCGTCGACGCTGTAATGGCAGCACTGCGAGACGCCATCTGGCGTGACGACCTTCCCGAGCCCCACGAGACGATCACATGGTCTTTTGAGTCGAAGCACTCATTTTTGGCCTTTCCAGTGCTGGCCAGCCTTGAACTGCTTGGCGCTCAACACCCCGGTCTCGTCGACGAGTGCGACGAATCCCGCAAGCGCAAGGCCCTCGCCATTCGCTACTGCATTCCAAGCCCGCTAGGGCACAGTGCTGCTTCCCAAATTCATGACCGATGGCTCCGGCAAGACCCCGATTTGGTTTTCGACGTCCTTTTCCAGTGCGCGGCTGCTGCGCTGCGTGCAGGCGAGACCTACATCCCTGGCCTCAATGACCTTGACAACATGTCCCGAAATGACCTGCACCTCGACTCGGTCCTTGACGTACGACTGAGACTGCTCGAAGCATTTCCGGTGCGGGCCCCTAGCGGTCAACATGAAGTGCTGGACCGCCTATTGGGCCAGATCTTGCGATGCCAAGAAACGGCGACGCTTGAGACCCTGGCCACCCAGAAGCTGGCTTCGGCGAGCATGACTGTCGCCCAGCGAACCAGGTGGCTGGCAGTCGGCGCGATCACCGCTCCCAATCGGCTCCTCGAACCGCTACTCAAGTTCATCGGCGACAGCGAGAGGCGCACAAAGTACCTGGCTGAGTTCTTCCGCGATTGCACTGGGGAAAGCTACTTTGACACCTCATTTTTGGGTCCATCGCCGGACCCGGCCACCCTCAAGGCCTTCATCAAGATCCTGGGACGCCTATATGCCCCCCTGAGAGAAGATGGACTTGTGACATTCGAGATTGGCACCTCTGACCGGATCGGCGGTTGGATAGGGCTGCTTGGGTCACAAGACAGCATCCTGGCCAAACAAGCGCTATCCGCCCTGGTAGATGATCCCGAGCTCGTGACATGGAGAGGCCAGCTCACGAGGGCTTGGGAACACCAAAACGTTGCCCTTCGCGACACCACCTACAGCCACCCCAGCATCAAACAAGTCCAGTGCACGCTCGAAAACGGCCTGCCCGCCAATGCATCCGACTTGGCCGCACTACTGAATGACCACCTCGACGGCATCGCCGATGACATCCGGGGCAACAACAGCAACCTCTGGCGCCAATTCTGGAACGAGGAACCGGAGCTCACGGCGAAGCACGAAGATGCCTGCCGAGACGCGCTCCTTGCCATGTTGCAAGCCCGCCTTCCTCCTGAAGTCGACGTGGCCCGCGAAGGCCACTACGTATCGGACAAGCGCGCCGATATCCGAGTGAGCTACGGCGGATTCAACGTGCCTGTCGAGATCAAGAAGGACTCCCCCCGCGACCTCTGGAGCGCTCTCCAAGAGCAGCTGATAGAGCAATACACCACTGACCCAGCAACCTCCGGGCACGGTATCTACCTCGTCCTGTGGACGGGCGGCGACAAGATCAGTCGAAGGCCAGACGGCAATCACCCGGCCACTCCCGATGAACTGAGAGAGCTGCTGGAAGACGATCTGACCCCGGATCAAGCCAGCAAGGTCTCCGTCAAAGTCCTCGACGTCACCAAGCCCTGAGTAGGCCCAGTCCAGAGAGGACGACGGTCATCAAGGCCCTGGGACGCCAATACGCCCCTCTGAGCGAAAGTGGACTTGTGACCCTCGAGATTGGCACCTCTGACCGGATCGGCGGGTGGATAGGGTTGCTTGGGTCACAAGACAGCATCCTGGCCAAACAGGCGCTATCACGCCCGCGCGAAATCCAGGGACACCCAGAGCCTGCGCTATACCCGGGGAGGTTCAGTCTGGGCATATGCGCTGGTCTTGAGTCGACGCGATCGCGGCACTACTTGTATACGTTTACCACCCTGTCCTATAACTCTTGTTGTCAGATGACATTGTTCGATAAGTGGCATGATTCTGGAAACGAAGGACGAGAAGGTGGACCCGGTTGAGCTGCCCATGTTGGGCGATCCATCGGCTGCTTTTGGCGACTGCGTATCGTCATTGACGAAAGTGATCTCAATGGCGGTCAACATCGAGATAGAGCGATTCGGTCTCCGTCCAGACGAGTTCGCCGTGATGCAGTTGTTCTGCCACCGATCCGAGTGGACCGCCACCCAACTCACCGAAAGGACGGATCTTGGCCCTTCGCGCATTAGCCGTCTCGTCGAGCAGTTGGTCAATCGGCGCCTCTTGCGGCGACGGCGCTCGAGTACCGACCGGAGGGTCGTCAATCTGGTGTTGACCGACAACGGAGGCGAGATGATTGCCGCAGCGCACTCCAGGATCATCTCCTACCAAGCCGCTCTCCTGAAGGACGTGAGCGAACAGGAGCTCAGCGGCTTCTTCGCCACTGCCCGCAAGGTCATCCAGTCCTACGCCGAATTCGATAGCGCAGACCTCAAGTAGGGTCCCCGTCGCCAGTGGGGAATTTGCGCGGAAACCGGTGAGCAAGCTCTATTGGTCGGAGGACTGCTGGAGCTTCTGGAAGTTATTCCTGATTTTTTCTGTGGTCGAACGAAAGCTGGCCAGTTCCCTGCTGTCCACTCCCTTCAAGAGCGCCGCTTCGTGGGCCTCCATCTGATTGGAGATCTCTTCTGCTAGCTTCGATCCCCGGTAAGAGAGGGTCAAGAAAACCACGCGGCGGTCTGAGCGGCTGCGCCGTCGGCGCAGAAGGCGATTGTCAACCATCTTGGCCACGAGCCGGCTCATTCGCGACGGGTCGACATCAACGTGATTCAAGAGCTGGGTCGCGCTCCATTCGTCTTGCTTTGCGAAGAGCTGCAATACGGCAAGCTCGTTCTCATGCAGGCTGTGGCGTCTTGCTTCTCGCAGCACGCCCGATTCGACCGCGGCATCCAGGCACGCCACATTCTCTTGCAGTGTCATGGGCTGGTCGTTGTGCACAGATTGAGAGGATTGCTCCGACACTTTCTGAATTTTAGCCCGCCGTCACCGTTTGCAAGCGTATTCCCCTGTGTATTGGCAGCCCTCAGTTGACCGAGTTGGGAAGATCAGAGCTCGGTGGCTCGCCAGCAGTACCAGGCGGCGACGCTGCGGTAGGGGCGGAACTGGTCGCCGAGCGGTCCCAACTCGTCAGCAGAGGGCGCTTCAGTCCAACCGTGAGCCAGTCCGTAGCCTCTGCGGACCCCGAAGTCGCCCACCGGCCAGATGTCGAGGCGCCGCAGCGAGAAGATCAAGAACATCTGGGCGGTCCATGTTCCGATGCCCCAGACCTGGCAGAGTTGATCGATCACCTCCTGGTCGGACAGTCGACCCAAGCAGGACAAGTCGAGCGAGCCCTGCTCGCAGTGGGCGGCCAAGTCGAGCATCGCCCGAGTCTTGGCCCCCGATAGCCCGGCGCCCCGCAGCGGATGCTCGCCCAACGCCAGCACTGCACCGGGGGCCCACTCCGGCGTCTGCTCCCGCACCCGACCCCAAATGGCCCCGGCTGCCTTGCCGGCCAGCTGCTGGTAGGCGATCTCGCGGCTCAACACCTCGAACCGCTCCCCCACGGCAGGCTTCGGACCCAACCGGGGCGGTCCAAACCGGCTTACCAGCCCGGCCATCACCTCGGAGGCTTCACTCAGGGCATGGCTGGCCTCGGTCAAGCTCACTTTGCCCACGCCAATGCTCCAAGAACGAACGAATGAACCTGAGAAGCGGGTTATCCGTCAGCTGCCGCGTGCGATACCGGCTTCACGATCACCCGGGCGATACGGCGGCCGGTGACCCTCTCCACCAGCAGCTCCCAGCCTTCCATCACCAGCGTCTCCCCCTCGTCGGGCACATGGCCCAAGGTGTTGAAGATCAAGCCGCCCACCGTGTCCCAGTCGCCATTGGGAAGCGGCGCCCCCAGTACCTCGCTCAACTCGTCGATGGGCACCCGACCATTGACCCGCACCGTTCCGGGCGCCAGCCGCTCAATCATGGGCTCCTCCACATCGAACTCATCGACGATCTCGCCCACCAACTCCTCGATGAGGTCTTCCAGCGTGACCACTCCCGCAGTTCCCCCGTACTCGTCCACCACGATGGCGATGTGGAACTTCTCTGCCTGCATCTCCCGCAGCAACAGGGAGATGCGCTTGGTCTCGGGCACGAAGTGGGGGGCTCGGGCCACGGCTGCGGCCCGGGAATCGGGGCCCTCCTCCCGCTCGGCCCGCATCAGGTCCTTAGCGTGGACCACGCCCACAACATCGTCGATTCCCCCGCCATACACCGGAACCCGGCTGTAGCCGTGGTCGATGACGATGCCGATGGCCTCACCCACCGTGTGCTGGTCGCTCATCGCCACCATGTCGGTGCGGGGCACCATCACCTCACGGGCCACGGTGTCGCCGAACTCGATGATCTGGCCGATCAGCTCCCGCTCCTCGGGTTCGATGGCGTCAGAAGCCTCGGCCGCCTCAGCCATGGCCAGCAGCTCTTCCTCTGACACCTGCGGCGCTTCCCGGCGCCAGCTGGCCCGCAAAAGGCGTCCTACCAGCCCGAACCGGCCGAGAACGCTCATCGCAGCCCTGCCGGGGTGCTCGTGGATGCCGTAGTCGCCGTTGCCGGGGTGCTTGTGGATGCCGCAGTCGCCGTTGCCGGGGCGAGCAGCTCCCGCTCCCGGCCCTCCATGGCGGCGGCATCGATGTCGTCGACGTGGTCGTAGCCCAGCAGGTGCAATGCGCCGTGCACCACCAGCAGGGCCAGCTCTTCGTCGATGGACGCACCACGGGCCGCGGCGTTGGCCGCCGCCATCGACGGACAGATCACCACGTCGCCCACCAGCCGGGGCTCATCGGGACCCCGTGGGGCGCTGCCATCGTCTGCGCCGAAGGCAAGCACATCGGTGGGGCGGTCTATGCCCCGATGGGTGGCGTTGAGGGCGGCCATTTCGCCAGCGTCTACGAATGAGAGCCCTGCCTCCCAGGGAACCGGCACCTGCTCTTCGGAGAGGACTCGACGCAGCAGCCCGGCCCAACGGTCCTTCTCCACCGTCAGGTCCCGCTGGCCATCCAAAACCACGACCACCGTTTGATCAATGTCAGAGCCGCTGGGTCTAGGAACTCCGTCTCCGCCGGCCATCACTGCTGGGCCCGCTCGTAGGCGTTCACAATGTCGGCCACGATGGGGTGGCGGACCACATCGCGAGAACTCAGGTGGACGAACGACAGGCCGTCAATCCCGGACAGGATCTTCTCCAAGGACACCAGCCCGCTGCGGCCTCCTTCGACGTCCACCTGGGTTACGTCGCCAGTCACCACTGCTCTTGAGCCGAATCCTATGCGGGTCAAGAACATCTTCATCTGCTCGGGGGTGGTGTTCTGGGCTTCGTCAAGGATGATGAAGCTGTCGTTGAGGGTGCGGCCTCGCATATAGGCCAGCGGAGCGATCTCGATGACCCCCCGGTCGATCAGAGACTGCACTTCTTCGGTGTCGAGCATGTCGTACAGGGCGTCATAGAGCGGGCGCAGATAGGGGTCGACCTTGGCGATCATGTCTCCGGGCAAAAATCCCAGGCGCTCCCCCGCCTCCACCGCAGGCCGAGTCAGAATGATCCGCTCCACAGTGTGGGCCTTCAGCTCCCGCACCGCGGTAGCCACCGCCAGCCAGCTCTTTCCAGTGCCAGCCGGGCCGATGCTGAAGGTGATGATGTTGCTCCGCATGGCGTCGACATAGCTGCGCTGGCCGGCTGACTGGGGACGAATGACCCGGCCCCGGCCCGACCGCAGCACGTCGGTGTCCATCACCCCCGAGGGACTCTCGTTTGCCTCCACCATCTTGATCGCCCGGCCCAGAGTACGGGAATCGAGCTGGTGGCCGCCTTGGACGAGCAGGATCATCTCGTCGAATAATCCGGCTACGCGGTCGGCGCCTTGGCCCGAGACCGTGATCCGGTTGCCCCGTACGAAGATGTCGGCATCGGGGAACGACTGCTCTATTTGGCGGAGGTGCTGATCGCGCTCGCCCAATAGGGCGGCCATGAGCCCATTGCGCGAGATGTCTATGGTTACCGGCGCTGCGGTGGTCATTCAGGAATCAGCGTCTGCATCGCCGTCATCGCCCTCCTCACCGGCGCTGCCGGCGGGAACAGGATCGGGATACAGATGGCCGAGTGTGCCGGGCTCGATGCGGCTGTGCTCGATGAATTCGTCCACGTCGGCTTGCTTGACTCGGATCACCCGGCCCATTCGATAGGCGGGCAGTCCCCCCTCGTTGATGAACCGGTACAGCGTTCTCGTGGTGATTCCCAGCCGCTTCGCCGCGGTCTCGGTGTTCAGCCACACAATCTGGGTGTCGTTCATCTACCCACACTCTATCCTGTTCCCTCGCCCTGTATTCCAAAAAACTTGGAGTTTGTGGCCCGCCTGCGTATTGGATGGGTGGTCATACCGCTTCACTCGGCGGCGGGGGGTCGTTGGCGTGGCGCAGCATTTGCGCCGCGCTGGCGATAAGCAAGATGGCGAACAGGATGCTCGACAGCCGGGGGCTGAGCGCGCTGGCACCCAGGGCCCCCACAAAGGCCGAGGCCACCCCGGATGCCCCGACGGCCAGCGCCGTCTTGGGATCGATGTTGCCGGAACGGCGATTCCGCAGGGTGCCGATGATGGAAGTGGGGAGAATCACCAATAGAGAGGTGCCCTTGGCAGTGGGGTCAACAAAGCCGAACAGCAGGATCATGACCGGGATCATGATCACTCCCCCTCCCACTCCCATTGTCCCGGACAGCAGCCCAGTGGCCAGACCGCAGGCCACATAGGCCAGGGCCAAAGCCACCGTGATGTTACTGTGGCCGTCGGAGTCGGGAGCCGCGGCCAAGAACCGGGCTGCGGTGACCAGAAGCAGCAGGGCGAATCCGATGCGAAGCGATCGGATGGGAAGATGATTGAGCAGCGAGGTGCCCACGGTCACCCCTACGGAGGACCCGGCAAATATCAGCAGTCCGGGTGCCCACGCCACTGAGCCCTCCAGCAGAAATCCACCGAGCGCCGAGGCGGAAATGAGCACCATGGCCCCCAGCGAGGTGCCGTGGGCTCGGCGCTGCTCCATACCCAAGAGCAGCACCAGACAGGGAACCATGAGAATCCCGCCGCCAACACCGAACAGGCCGGACAAGAAACCGGTAGCCACCCCGACTCCGACCGGCCCCCACTTCGAGCTGATTCCCCTTTTCGAGTTGTTCATGACGTGGCGATGATTGCAGTGTCAGGGGCTCTAACCGCAGTCACTCGGCGGCGGCCTGCTCGCGGAGCACATATTTCAGAACCTTGCCGGAGGCATTGAGCGGCAGGGAGACGGTGAACCGCACCTGGCGGGGCACCTTGTAGTTGGCCATCTGGTCTCGGCACCAGGCAATGACATCCGGCTCGGTGAGCTCCGCACCGGGAGCCGGAACCACCGTGGCCACCGCCACCTCGCCTAGTCGGTCGTCGGGCATCCCGACCACCGCCACCTGCCCGATTTGGGGGTGGGCCAGCATGATGTTCTCGATCTCGGCCGGATAGGCGTTGAATCCGCCCACGATGAACATGTCTTTCTTGCGGTCGGTGATGTCGATGTTGCCCTGTTCGTCCATAACCCCGATGTCACCGGTGTGCAGCCAGCCGTCGGCATCGATGGTCTCGGCGGTCTGCTCGGGGTCGTCCAGGTAGCCGAGCATCACGTTGTAGCCCCGCACCACGATTTCGCCGGGCTCGCCCCGGGGCATCTCGTTGCCGTCGTCGTCTGTGATCTGCACCTCTACGTCGGGGATGGCCCGGCCCGAGGTGTTGGCGATGGTCTCGGGGTCGTCGTCGTGGCGGCACATGGTGGCGATGCCCGATGCCTCGGTGAGGCCGTAGCCGGTGACGATGGCCTCGAACCCCAGGCGGGCCCGCATCTGGAGGATCATCTCCACCGGGATGGCGGCCGCCCCGGTCACCGCCAGGCGCAGGGTGGACATGTCGAAGCTGTCCAGATCGGGATGGTTCAAAATGGTCTGGTAGATGGCCGGCGGTCCGGGCAGCATGGAAATGCGCTCTTCGGGGACCCGGGCCATCACCGCAGGGACGTCGAACACCGCGTGGGGGATGTTGGCAGCCCCGGTCATGAGACAGGCCAAGATGCCCGAGTTGAGGCCGAATGCGTGGAAGTAGGGGTTGATGATCAGGTAGCGGTCGCCCGCCCGCAGGCCGATCACATCGCACCACGACTTGAACCCCCGGCAGATGGCGGCATGGACCAGCATGGCACCCTTGGGCAGGCCGGTGGTGCCCGAGGTGAACATGATGTGGCACAGATCGTCGCCGCTCACCGAGGCGGCCCGGGCGTCGCCGTCGTCCTCGGACACCTGCTCGGCCCGATGGAGGAAATCGGCAAAGCCGGTGGTGCCTTCGGGGACGGACCCCCGCAGCACCACAATCTCGTCGAGGGTGTTTCCGCCGTCGGCGTCACGAAGCAGGGCGACGTAGTCGGTATCCAAGAAATCGGTGACGGTGAACAAGATGCGGGCGCCGGACTTCTGGAGGATGAAATCGGCCTCGCGGCCCTTGAACCGGGTATTGACCGGCACCAACACGCCCCCGGCCAGATGAATCCCCAGCCCGGCCACCACCCATTCCCAGATATTGGGGGACCAAACCGCCACCCGATCGCCCGGCTCGATGCCCGAGGCCATCAGAGCCCGGGCCGAGCCCCGGACGCGATCGCGCAACTCCGGGAAGGTCCAGCGCACATCGCCGTCTACCAGGGCCTCCAAGTCGGGGAACCGGCGGGCCGCGTCGCCAACCAACTCGCAGATGGTTGTCCACGGAGCATCTGACATGGCTGCGACCCTAATTCACTGCTTTGGCCACTTCGGAGTTGGCCACTCAGTCAGCGGCTTGGACTGCTCCTAGGACGCGGCCGGGCCCGATCCGCCGCCGTTGGGGCAGCCGATCGGGCCCGGCACAGTCGCTATTGGTTCAGTTGGCTTACCGGTCAGGGTCGCCGTAGCAGACGAAGTCGTAGGCCACCGCGTACTCGGCGTCCACTACCTGCACCATTCCAGTGCAGTCGGGGGCGATGACGTGGTCGGCCGGCCACTTCACCGAGCCGAGACCGCCGGACTGCTGGGTGGTCTCAAAGCCGTCGATGTTGACCGCCTGATAGAAGCTGGCGGTGTTCAGATCCTCGCCGGCAGCGGCAATCATCTGGATCATCAAATCGGCCGACCAATAGCCCACCAAGCTGCCGAAGCCGGGGAAGGCCCCGACTGCCTCATAGTCGGCCAAGAGCTGCTGGATGGCCGGCTGCGACGAATCCTCAACTGGAGGCACCTGGGTCACGGCGTAGCCGCCTTCTAGGGCCTGGCCCAAGTCGGGGCTGGAGCCGGGGAGGCCGGGTACGTAGGTCAGATAGTCGGCCACCGGGCCCTCATATCCCGAAGCGGCGATGGACGCCTTGAGAGTGATGGCTCCGGCGAAGTCGGTGGACAGGATCACCAAGTCGGGATTGTGCTCCAACACCGTGTTCACGAACCGGGTGGAATCGGTGATGCCTCCCGCAGTTTGAGTGGGAACGAAATCGTTGAAGGCCAGTTTGCCGGCCCACAGCGTTTCGTACAGCGCATGGCCGGCGCGGCCGGCGTCATCGTCGCTGTTGAAGATGCCCACCTGGATGTCCTCGGTGCCGAAGAAGTCATACCAGATGTTCTGGACCGACACGAGGGGATCGGCACCCTCGACTCCGAAGGCATAGCCACTCAGGCAGCCGTTGAAGCCGAATCCCCAGTCGTTGGGAGCGCAGAACCCAGGCATGAATCCCCAGCCGGTGAATGGCACCTGGTTCTCGGCCAGGTAGTCGGTGGTCTGGGGAAGCGAAACCGCAGAGGTGACCATGATGCCGAACACCTCGTCGTTCTCCACCATGCTGCGGGCACCCTCGAAGTTGGCCTGCGGATCGCTGCCATCGTCCACGTATTGCACGAGTTCGACCTGCCGACCGCCGGGCAGTTCGCCGTCGCGGTTGGCCCGTCCGAGTCGGGCGTCAATGCCGTCGGTGAAACCTCCGTACAGAGCATCCTGGGTCATCGCACCCAAGCGCACGGTGTCGTCGCTCACACCCCGGGTGGAGGGCTCGAAGTCAATCTCATAGGTGAAGGCGCCCCACGTGCGGGAGGTCGCCATCTCCCCATCGTCCATGGGCTCCTCGTCTTCTTCGTGCTCGTGATCGCCGTCATCTTCGTGCTCGTGATCGCCGTCATCTTCGTGCTCGTGATCGCCGTCATCTTCGTGCTCGTGATCGCCGTCATCTTCGTGCTCGTGATCGCCGTCATCTTCGTGCTCGTGATCGCCGTCATCTTCGTGCTCGTGATCGTCGTCATCTTCCATAGGAGCCTCGGTGGCCTCAGGCGCAGGCGAGGCTGCTCCGTCGTCATCGTCGTCGTTGCCGCACGCAGCGACCACCAGCGTCAACGCAGCCAAGAGCGCGAGAAGCTTGTAAAGCAATGATTTCTTCATGTCCCCCTCCGAGATTTGGGCTGCCGACATAGTAGGACAGCGACCTTCGACTGTCATCCTCGAGATGGTCAGTCCGATGTAGAAGTGGCTTCCCCGAGGTAGGCGGCGTCTAGCTGGTCGTGGTCCACCTCGGACCGGGGGCCGTGCCAGGTGATATGGCCCAGACTGATGAACGCCACCGAGTCGGCGATCTCCAGCACGTCGCGGGCCTTCTCCTCCACCAGCAGCAGGGCCACCCCCCGCTCTTTGAACTCGATGAACAACTCCAAGATCTGGTTCACGATGAGCGGAGCCAGACCCAGCGACGGTTCGTCAGCGATCAGCACTTCGGGGGGATGGGCTAGCAGCGGCGCCAGGGTGAGGATCTGCTGCTCGCCCCCGGAGAGGTTGCCGGCCAATTGGTTCTGGCGCTCTCCCAGGATGGGGAACCGATCACAGCACAGTTCGCGGTCTTCAGGGTTGGACAGCCAGAGCTGCATGTTCTCTCGGACGGTGAGGCCGCTGAAGATTCCCCGAGCCTCGGGGGCCAGCACCACGCCCCGGCGGGCCCGGCGGTGGCTGCGCAGCGCCGTGATGTCCTCCCCGTCAAGCCGGACGGTGCCGTGAGTGGCGGGCAGAAGGCCCGAAGCCACCGCGCAGGTGGTGGACTTGCCCGCGCCGTTGGGTCCCAGCAGTGCGGTGATCTCGCCCCGGGGCACCGACAGGTCGATGCCGTGAAGGGCCTCCACCAGCCCATAGCTGGCCCGCACGTTGACCAACTCCAGCGCTGGCGGGTGATCGCCGACGTACTGGTCGCCCATCTCCTCGGCTGGTTCCGGCGCGTCGGACTTCACCGAGTCAACCGCAGGGGTAGCCGGAACGCGCTCGGGAACCGGACTCGCATCGTCAACCCAGACCTCCCCCCGCCACACCGCCAGCCGCCGGCGCCACGCGTCGCGGCGGACCCGGTTCTGGGCGGCGGTGAACGCAAGGATTCCATCGGGCTCGCGAGCGAGTTGCATGGCGCCGAGGCCGAACATGAAGGCAGTGATGTTGCGGGCCTCGTCGTATTGGTCGAACCCGTCCCAGTCGATGGGATACCAGGAGTAGACCCGGGCCAGGCAGATGAAGGCCAAAACCGCCAGCACACCGAGGATGGGCGGCGAGAACGGCAGTCCCACCTGACGATCCCGGACGGCGGTGGCCAGCGCTGCCGCCCCGAACACCGAGGCCACCAGCACCACATGCCACGACTCCATCCAATCCCAATGCCAGCCCTTACCGAACGTGTGGCCGCTGGCCGCCACCATGATGCCGGCCATCACCGCGGCGCCGGGACGGCGGATGCCGACCAAGATCACTACCGCCAGCCAGAAAAGCCCGGCTTGGGTGGTGGCGGTGAACGGGGTCACGTTGCCGATGAACGTGGCAAAGAACACCCCGCCGAACCCGGCCAAAAGCGCCGACAGGGCGAACACCGCCAGCTTGGTGCGAACGATCGAATGTCCCGAGGTGGCTGCGGCAGGTTCGGAGTTGCGCACCGCGATGATGGCCCGGCCGGTCACGGAGCGCTGGAGGTTTCTCACCAACCAGGCCGCGGCCAACACCAGAATCACCAGCAGCACCGCCAGGGACTTCGTGTCTTGGAAGTCGAACGGCCCCAGTTGGGGGCGGGGGATGTCCCACCCCTTGGTGCCCTGCCCGTTTTTGAACCAGCTCCACTCGAACAGCACCCGCTCGCTCATGAAGGCCAGCGCGAGGGTGGCCAGGGCCAAGGGCAAACCACCCAACCTCAGGGCGGGCAGGGCCACGATCACGCCGAGCACCCCCGCGATTATCACGGCCACTATCAGCGCGGGAATGAACGGCAGCCCGGTCTTGTCCAAGATCAGACCGGCGGTCATGGCGGCCATGGTCACGAAGGCCGCTTGGGCCAGGCTGACCATACCGCCCAGGCCGGTGAGCAGTACCCAGGACATGAACACCAGGCCAAAGGCCAAGCCGGTGACCCACAGCCCCAACCAGAACTTATCGGCGAAGACAAATACCTGGAGCACGATGAACGCCGCCCCCAGAACCCAGGGCAATTGCACCCTCCATGCCGGCAGGTCGTCGGTGTAAACGGTGGCCGGAGGCGCGTCGGCCACTACGCCGCTGCGACGAGTCCGCTCCCGGGCCATGAACAGCAGCCCCACCAGCAGCACCACGAAAGGCACCGAGCTCTCGAAACCCCGGATGTCCTGGGCGAACGTGGCGTACCGGCCCACCAAGCTGGTGACCACGCCCAGGGCCACTCCCCCAGCGAAAGCCAGCGGAATGGAGCGCAAACCGCCTACTACCGCGGCGGCGGTAGCGATGAACATGAACACGTTGTACTGATTGGACTCGAGAGAGTTGAACACCGGTGCGCCGATCACCCCAGCCAGCCCGGCCAGCATGGTGCCGATGATCCAGGCGGCCGACGAGGTGAACGATTCGCTGACCCCTCGCAAACCGGCCAAATCGGGACGGTCCACCACTGCCCGCATCTGGAGCCCGATGCGGGTGTGGCGCATTAGGGCCCACAGCGCCACCGCGACAACTGCCGCTACCACCAGCACCGTCCACTGGTTGCTGCTAATGAGCAGTCGGATGCCGTCAAGGCCGACAACATCCAGGTCGTAGGGCCAAGTCTCGCTGGGCACCTTCCACACCCCGGGGGTGAGGAACACGTAGTCGGTGGATTGCAGTCCCCAGTCCCACGTCTTGGTGCCCAGGTCGACCAGCAAATCGGTGAGCGCAGGCAACGCCACCAAAATTCCGATGGTGGCCATGACTTTGGCCGCGTCGTTGGCCCGGGCCAGGGGTCGGAACACCGCCACGTTCAGGAGCTGCCCGAGCAGCGGGCAGAACACCAGCACCACGAGGAAGAACGACAGCAGCCTCATGCCCAAGCTCTCGATGCCCAGGGCATTGATGAGCTGGAAGTAGAGCATCGCGGAGGTGTAGGCGATACCCCCATAGGCCAGGTTGAAGATGCCGGTGGAGGTGTAGCTCAGCGTGAGCCCGGCGGCGATCAGCGAGTAGATGGAACCGGCAATGGCCCCGCTCACAAGCAATTGGATGAACTCGCCCACCCGATTATTTCCCCCTGGACTATTCGACCTGCGCCACTCTAGTGGCCTGCTCTGATCAGTACATTCGCTGGGCAATCAAGGGCAAGATCGTGCCAGACTTGGGCATGGCCGCAACGCGAGATCAGATCCGAGTTATCGACGTCGACACCCACTTGACCGAGCCCCACGACCTGTGGAGCAGCCGGGCGCCGGCGGACTACGTCGACCGCCTCCCGAAGGTGGCCGATGTGGACGGACGGCCCCATTGGGTCCTCGACGGTGAGACCCTGGGCTTCGCCACCGCCAGCGGGGTGGTGCGTCCTGACGGCAGTAAGGCCCTAGGCACCGAATTCATGGGCTGGACCATCGACGAAGTCCATCCCGGTGCCTACGACATGGACGCCCGGGTGGAGGTCATGGACCAGATCGGCATCCACGCTCAGATCATCTACCCCAACCTGGCCGGTTTCGGCAGCCAGAAGTTCGGCCAGATCGAGGACGTGGAACTCAAGCGCCTGTGTGTGTCGGTGTACAACGACGCCATGGCCGAGATCCAGGAGAACTCCGGCGAGCGGCTGTTCCCCATGGGGCTGATCCCGTGGTGGGACATAGAGGGATCGCTGGCCGAGGCCGAGCGCATCGTCGGCTTGGGCTTGCGGGGCCTGGTGATGTGCAGCGACCCCCAACTCCGGGGACTGCCCGATCTGGGCGAGGAGGCGTGGCGGCCGCTGTGGGAGTTCTGCTGCGACCACGAGTTGCCGGTGAACTTCCACATCGGGGCTAGCGAGAGCTCGATGGGCTGGTTCGGCACCTCGCCGTGGCCATCGCAGGGCGACGACCAGAAGCTGGCCATCGGCTCAGCCATGATGTATCTGACCAACGCCCGGGTGCTGGCCAACCTGATCTTCTCCGGCGTGCTGGAACGCCACCCCACGCTCAAGATCGTGTCGGTGGAGTCGGGAGTCGGCTGGATCCCGTTTGTGCTGGAGTCGCTGGACTACCAGATGGACCAGCTCACTACCGACGTGCAGGCCCAGTTCAGCCTGAGCCCCAGCGAGTACTTCCGCCGCCAGATGTACGGCTGTTACTGGTTCGAGGACCTGTCCCCAGACAAACTCATCAACCAGATCGGCCCCGACAACGTGCTGTTCGAGACCGACTTCCCCCACCCCACCTGCCTCTACCCCTTCGGCCTCGAGCAGGCGTCCAACGCCTTGGCCGACGTGGACGACGACGTGGCCCGCAAGGTGCTCCAGGACAACGCCGCCAAGCTTTACAAGATCGCGGTCTAAGCCGCTAGAGATCCTCGTAGTCGATTGCCCGCAGGAGATCGCGTTCAGAGGTCCTCGTAGTCGATCCGGTCGCCGCGGGCTGGTTGGCGGCCGGTGCGGAACGGAGACAGCGGGGCGTCCACTAGAAGGAACCGGTGCCAGCCCTCCACCAGGTCGTCCACCGCGGCCCTCCACTGGGCCAGTCCCTGATCGGTGCGCTGGGCCTTTTCGAATTCGGCCCACGCCCCCCAGGTGGGGATGGCCCACAGCAAAAAGGCCTCGTCGTCGGCCACCATGGCCGTCTCCCATGCTCCGGCCAGCTCCCAGCCGAAAGGCTCATAGGCGGCGACGGCGTCGGTTCGCACCCGCTCCAAGAATTCGGCTGATGCTCCTCGCTTGAGGCTCACCTGCTCGTGGGCGTAGCACTCGCCGGTCACCCCGTCGGCGCACAGTTCCTCAATAGTCCGGGTCCACGGCGCGGGCACCAGCAAGCGGTCGGTGCCCGAGCGCCGGTAGTTGGCCGCCTGCGCCCACCACTTGGCCAACTTGGGGTCTTGGGCCCCAGCGCCCTGGCACTCGAGGCGGAACGAGGTTGCCATGCCGTCCCAGCCGTCCTCCTCCCACAGATTCAGCACCTGCGGCCAACCCCTGGTGGTGCCGACGATGGCCCACACCCCGTAGCAGAGCTGGTCGCGCTCGTCTTGGGCGATGGGCGACCAGTTGGCCGTCATGTGGTGCATGTAGTTGGCCCGGTTATGGCCGATGATGTCGATGAACTCGTGGATGTAGAGCTTGTGGTTGGCCACAGTCAGCCCTTGTCGCCGCGGTCGAAGTTCGGAGTACGCTTGTTCAAGAAGGCGTCCACCGCCTCCCGGTGGTCGTCGGTGTCGAAGGTGATGGCCTCCAGCGCGAAGGCCAGGTCGTAGAGGCGGTTGACCCGGTCTTCCAGCTCCTTGTTGCACAGCCGCTTGTTGAACTCGATGGCGTGGCGGGGTCCGGCGGCCAGCCGTTGGGCCATTGCGACAGCCGACGCCAGCACTTCGTCGGCCGGGACCACGTGGTTGACCAGCCCGAATCGCTCGGCCTGGTCGGCTACCAACAGGTCGCCGGTCATGAGCAGTTCCTTGGCCCGGTTGAGTCCCACCAATAGCGGCCACAGCACCGCTCCCCCGTCCCCGGCCACCAACCCGGCGTTCACATGGGGGTCTCCGATTCGGGCCGCATCGCTCATGTAGACGACGTCGCAGAACAGGGCCAGCGACGCGCCCAGCCCGATTGCGTGGCCGTTTACCGCGGCCACCATGGGCTGGCGGACCCGCAGCGCCCCCCGGGCGATGTCGATGCCGTCGTCGAGCAGGTCGGGACGGCCCTCGGGATAGCCAGTTTCCAGATTCTCTTCCATCACCGCGAAATCGGCCCCCACGCAGAACGAACGCCCCGCCCCGGTGAGTACCACCGTCCGCACATCGGAGTCCTCGGCGATGCGGCGATACAGGTCCCGCAGGTCCAAGTGCATTTGCTTGTTGAGGCCGTTGCCCCGATCGGGACGATTCAACGTGGCGGTGAGCACCCCGCTGTCTAGCCCGGTGGCGATGGTTTCCAGCCCATAGCGGTCAGCCATAGGGGTAGCTTGGCACTTCGGTGGTCGGCTGGTGGACTTCAGGCCAGGTGGGGAATGCTTGGGGCCATGAAAGCTTGGGTGGTTGAAGGTACGGGGGTGCCGGGTGAGGTGCTTCGGCTGATCGACAAGCCCGTGCCCGATCTTCGGGAGGGGACGTTTCTGATGGAGGTGGGCGCGGTGGGTGTCGGCCTGCCCGACGTCTTCATGTGCAAGGGGACGTACCCGCTGGCACCGAAGGAGGGTTCGTTCACTTCAGGCCAAGAGGTGTGTGGGACGGTGGTCCAGGCGGGCGACGGGGTGGAACTGGAGCCCGGTCAACAGGTGATGACCGTCACCTCCTTCCAAACCGGCGACGGTGGTTTTGCCGAACAGTGCCTGGGCCTGGGCCACTCGTGGTTCACCGTGCCCGACTCCATGGACGACGCCGCCGCGGCCGGATTCCTGATCCCCTACCACACGGCCTGGATAGGCCTAGTCCGACGGGGCGGACTAGCGGCGGCGGAGACCCTGCTGGTGCTCGGCGCGGCCGGCGGCACCGGAGCCGCAGCCTGTTCGCTGGGGGCCGCACTGGGCGCGAGGGTGATAGCCGTGGCCGGTGGTCCGGAGCGCTGCGAGGCGGCGGCGGGTTTCGGCGCCCACCAGACGGTGGACCATCGGGAAGGCGATATCGCCGCCGCGGTCATGGAACTGACCGATGGACGAGGGGTAGACATGGTGTATGACCCGGTGGGGGGCGACGCCTACACCGCCGCTACCCGGTGCGTGGCCCGCGACGCCCGCATCGTGCTCATTGGTTTCGCCAGCGGCGAGTGGGCGCCGGTGAACGTCCGCCACGTCGTGCAGCGCAACTACTCGGTGGTGGGAGCCATCCCGGCCCGCTATAGCCGGGAGGAGAGGCAGGCCGACCACCGCGAGCTCAGCGCGTTGTGGGATGCGGGCAGTATCAACTCGGTGGTCACGGCCTCCTATCGGTTCGAAGAACTTCCCGAGGCCATGGCCGCCCTGGAGTCCAGAGAGGTGATCGGCCGGGTAGTTCTCGACCTCTCGTCGGGCTGAGCCTGCCAAGAAACCGGCGAGTAGTCTGCGGGCGCAGCGACAGAGGGAGGAGCGTCGTGGAGTTCGCCATTTTCTTGCAGGGATCACCTCGTCGGGGTGGGGCCCGGAGCCCCTACTGGGAGCACCAGGCCTTTGAGAACGAACTGGAGATGGTGCGGGTCGCCGACCAGCACAATTGGAAGTACATCTGGGTGAGCGAGCACCACTTCCTGGAGGACTACTCCCACACCTCAGCCAGCGAGGTGTTCATGGCCTACTCCTTCGCCCAGACCTCACAGATCCACATGGGGTCGGGCATCTTCAACCTGAACCCCATCGTGAACCACCCCATCAAGCTGGCCGAACGGGTGGCCATGCTCGACCACATGAGCAAGGGCCGGTTCGAGTTCGGCACCGGCCGAGGGGCGGGCAGCCACGAGATCGGCGGCTTCGGCATCGACCCGTTGGAGACCAAAACCAACTGGGACGAGGTGATCTGGGAGTTCAAGAAGATATGGGGCAGCACCGCTTACTCGCACCCCGACGGCACCGCCTTCCAGACCCCCGAGACCGGCACCTGGGGCGCGTTCAACGTGCTCCCCAAGCCCTACTGCCACTCCCACCCGCCCATGTGGGTGGCGGCGGGCAACACCCCCACCTATGAGAAGGCCGCTCGCCACGGACTCGGTGTACTGGGGTTCAACGTGTCGGCCATCTACGACATGGCCCCCCATGTGGAGGCCTACAAGAACGCCATCCCCCATGCCGAGCCCGCCGGCGAATACGTGAACGACAATGTGATGATCGCCAACGGCCTGGTGTGCCTGGAAGACGGCCAGGAGGCCCGCCGGGTGGTGTGCGAGCAGATGCAGCTCAGCTACCTCCAGTCACTGGTGTTCAAATACCACGACACCTTCCCCAAGCCCGAAGGCCTGCCGGTGTACCCCGAGTTGGTGCCCGAGCCGACCATCGAAGACGTGGAGGAGCGCATCGCCGCGGGGTTCCTGTTGTGCGGCGACCCCGACGAGGTGTTGGAACAGGTGAAGCGCTACGACGAGATCGGCTGCGACCAGGTGTCGTTCGGCCTCCCCATTCAGCTCAGCCATGAGGTCTGCCTCGAGACCATCCGCCTGTTCGGCGCCCACGTTATTCCCAAGCTGGACAAAGACCCGCTGCACCGCAGCACTCGCCAGCGAATCGAATACGGCGGCCCGCTGGAGATGACCCCCGACCCGCTCTACGACGTTCCCCGACCTGAGGAATACCGCTAGCGGCCCACCACCCGGTCGGTCTGCTCTCGGTATTCGTAGACGAGGCGAACCAGCCAGTAGCGCATGAAGCGCTTGAAGGAGCTGACTGCGATCATCACCAAGCCGATGAACGTGAGGCTGAGCCCGAATATGGCCGACACGATCAGATCGAGGTGGTTGACAGCGTTCGAAGCCCCGCCGGTCATGACGAACGAGACCAAGGTGAAGGCCAGCCCGACAATGGTAAAGATCAACCCGATGCGGAATACCCAGCGGTCGGGGTTGGCCCGGCCACCGGAAGCCCGGAGCTTGGTCACCTCTTGGTGGAACTCTTCGAGGCGGCTGCTGTCGCCCGCAGCGTCGGTTGCATCACTCATGGTGTCTCCTCAGGACATGCCTAGGTAGGCGGCGGTCAATTCTTCTGCGATCTCTTCGGGCGGGCCCGTGCGCAGGATTTTGCCATGGAGCATTATGGCGGCCTCATTGGCCACACCAAGAACCGCTTGGGCAAACTGCTCCACGATCAGGATGGACAGCCCGGCTTCAGCCAGGGTGGCCACCTGCTCGTAGAGCTCCTCCACGATGATGGGCGCCAACCCCATGGATAGTTCGTCCAACATCAAGATGGCCGGATCGGTGGACAGCGCCCGGGACATGGCCAGCATCTGCTGCTCGCCTCCCGACAGGGTGCCTGCCATCTGGTTGCGGCGCTCCTGCAAGCGGGGGAATTGGGCGAATGCCCGTTCCTGTACCTCCTTGTAGGACACACCAGCGTAAGTGCTCATCCGCAGGTTCTCTGCCACGGTGAGATTGGGAAAAATGCCTCGACCTTCCGGGATAAGGCACACCCCGGCTCGGGCCAATCGATCGGGGGAGACCCCGTTCACCTCGTGGCCGTCGAGCAGCACTGAACCGGCATGGGGCTGGATCTGGCCGCTGGCCACCCCCAGAGTGGTGGTCTTGCCAGCGCCGTTGGGCCCCAAGAGGGCATACACCTGGCCGGGCATGACCCGCAGGTCCACCCCATGAAGCACGTCGATGGTGCCGTAGCCGGCCCGGATGCCGACCAATTCCAACAGCGGGGTTGCCGACTCGTTGCTCATTCGTCGACCCCCACATAGGCCCCCCGGAATTCGTCGCTCCCCAAATAGGCAGCCCGAACCGCGGAGTCGGCCTGCACCTCAATGGGCGTGCCCACCGCGATGATCTTGCCGAAGTCCAGAACATGGATGCGGGCGCACACCCCCATCACGAAGCTCATGTCGTGCTCCACCAGCAACACCGCAAGATCGTTGTCCTTGTCGGCCACCAGTTCCAGCAGAAGCTGACCAATGGAAGATGTCTCCTCTTCGTTCAAACCCGACGACGGTTCGTCCAGCAAGAGCACCCGGGGCCGACAAGCCAGAGCCCGGGCCAACTCGACCAGTCGGGCGCTGCCGGTGGGAAGGGTGCCCACGGTCACATCGGCTACTTCGTCAAGGCCCACCTTGCCCAGCATCTCATGGGCCACGTCGTTGACCCGCCGATGCTTCCACTTGGCGCGGTGGTTCTGCTCCACCGCAACCCGCACGTTGTCGAACGCGCTAAGCGTGTTGAACGCCTCCAGCTTCTGGAAGGTGCGGGCGATGCCCATCTGCGATCGCTTGGCCACGGTGGCCCGAGTGATGTCGATGCCGTCGAATTTCACGCTGCCGCCGGTGGGGGGCAGCAAACCGGTGACCACGTTGAACAGCGTGGTCTTGCCCGCGCCGTTGGGGCCGATGAGGCCGGTAACCTCGCCGGGGTCGATGTCCACTGAGGCGTCGTCAAGGGCCACCACGCCGCCAAAGCGCATTACCACATGCTCAGCTTCGAGCAGTGCCATAGCCCTCCTTCGGTACCACTTCGTCCAAGATCCCCAGTCGGCGGTCGATGGCGATCACCTCTTCGGGAGTGAAGGGCCGCTCGAGGCCCAACTCGCCGATCTCCGGCTCCCGCTTTTGGGCATTCTCGGCCGCGATCTCGGCACGGGCGTCGCTGCGCCACGGCAGAATGGGCGAGAATCCTCGCCCCATCTCGAAGATGGCCCCCCGCGGGTTGAACACCATGCCCAGCACCATCAGGCCAGGACCGTAGGTGGTCATTATGTCGAGCAGCGTTACCAGGAAGTCGACGTTCCCAGCATCTTCCAGTCGCAGCCCGAACCCTTTGAACAGCGGGATGAAAATTAGAAAGATGCCGGCCATGGGGATGGAAACCCCCGCAGCGGCGACCAACAGCACGATGTTGAATCCGATGAGCAGGTCGAACCCCTGCACGCTGTCGACGTTGCCCGACACCGTGGCCCAGAACACTCCGGCGATTCCTGCCATGGAGGCGGATACGGCATATACCACCACCTTGGTCCACACCACTGGCACGCCTAGGGTGGCGGAGGCAGCCTGAGAGTCGTTGATGGCCATCCATCTTCGGCCGTATCGGGATCTTCGCAACAGCACCAATCCGTACACAAAGATGGCGAAAACGCACACCATCAGCAAGAAGAAGCCCCGGCGATCGTCGAACGTGACCCCGAACAGCTCAATATGGGGGAACTGCCGTCCGGTACCGATGATGGGCATGACCCACGGGTGGGGGAAGAAGATCAGCGACATGGCCTGGGCGAAAGCCATGGTCATGAGGGCCAGGTACAAGCCCCGTAATCGAGCAGCCGGCAGGGCGACAAGCGCTCCCAGGGGGGCGCACAGCAAGCCCACCAGCAGAATCCAGTAGCCGTTGCCAGTGTCACCGGCCAGCTTGAGGTAGACGAACGCGCCGAATCCGGCAAAGGCCAAGGGCGCGAAGTTGATCTGCCCGGCCCAGCCGATCAATGGAACCAGGGACAGGCCGATCAAGGCCAGTGCCATGGCCTCGTTGGCCGAGTTCAGCTCTCTGCTCCCCCACGCCCCTGGATCCCAAATGCCGAAGTCCAGCCACCCGCCGGAAAACACCACCGCCAGCAGAATGACCACTCCGCAGCCGAAGAGCCCCTCCCACCATTTGGTGTAGCGCTCGTGACGCCGGAGATGGTGGGCCAACCGACCCACCTCCAGGCGGGCCTGGGGCAAGGCGACGACCACAAACAGCAAGATCAGCGGAGCGACAGCCAAGTGAGCGAAGCGGAAGTCGGGCCCGAAGTCGAGCCATGCCCCGGTGTGGGCCCGCAACAGCCCGATCAACATGGCCCCAATCACGGCCATGGGCAGGTTCCGCAGGGCACCGAAGGCGGCGGCCGCGAATGCGATGATCACCACGTTGTTGAGGGTGGCGGGATCGAGTCCCAGCTCGGGGGCGATGAGGATGCCTCCCAGCGCCCCCATCATGGAACCCAGCGCCCACGACGTGGACGACACCACGTTGGGGCGGGCGCCGTTGAGGGCGGCCAGTTCCCGGTTGTCCACCACCGCCCGCATGGCCGTGCCGATACGGGTGCGGCGCAGCAGGAAACGCATGGACACGGCAATGGCGATCGCCACCGCGAACACGATGAGCCGGTGCCAGGGAAGCTGCGAAGGACCCAAGTCGATGCCGTTGTTGATGCCGAACAGATAAGGCACTCGTCGTGGTGTATCGGCTTCCCAGATGTCGCCAACCACCGACAGCAACAGCACCATGATCGCCACCGTGACCATGAGCTGTACCACCAGCGACGCGGTGCGGAGTCGCCGCATGATCACCGCATCAAGCGTCACTCCCAGCGCTGGGGCGAACAAGCAGACCACCACGAACAGGGCGAGGATGGAATGCCAGCCCCGGTTCACGTGGAGCTCCCAGTACAGGAACGCCGAGAACACCCCGATGGCGCCTTGGGCGAAGTTGAACACCCCGGTAGTGGTGTAGACCACCACCAGCCCGGTGGCGTACATCGCCCACAGCGCACCGAGGAAGAGCCCGATGTAGGTGGTAACCAGGAAGGATTCGCTGGTCACCTGGGAGCCTTTCCAGGTGAGCACGGCGAGCACCACCGCTCCGAGGGTCGCCAACAGCGTGGCAGCCACTACGGAGCGGCGGAGCCCAAAAATCATGGGAGTTCAGCCTGAGCCGGCCAGAGCTCGCTTTGCGTCAGGTCAGCCGCCGAACTCCGCTCCCCAATCCTTGGTCAGGCCGATCACATTGTCCGCGTCGCAGTCCAGCTCGCCTGGCGCTGCGGGATGTACCCGGACGAATTCGTTGTTCTGCACCTGCATCAGCATGAAGCAAGGCATGATGTTCTCGGTGGTGGAGTAGTCCGCCGGGCTCCACCAGCCGTTCACGTCGAAGGATGTCAGGCTGCGGGCACCGTCCAACACCGCCTGGCGAGTGACGGCGTTGGGGCCGCCCTCGGCCACGATGTTGTTGACCACCTGCTCGAACAGCACGCCGTCGGCCCACGAGCCCGCGGCCCATGCTGGCGGGAAGGGGTTGTCGATAGCCACCATGAAGTCGGCCAGCTCTTGGTTGTGCTCGACCTCGTCAAAGGGCAAGAACCAGAGCCAGATGTAGGTGTTCTCAATAACATCGCCAGCCTCAAGGAAGCTGGGGGTGTAGCAGGCCAACTGGCACATCCAGGTAATGGAATCCACATCCAGGCCTTGTGCCTCGGCCTCACTGCGCCACTTGATCATGGACTGGTCGTCAGATCCGGTGTAGGCGAAGTTGGAGTTGGCATCCCGCATGACCTGGATGTAGGCGCCGTACTCCGACTGGGTGGTGAAGCCGCTCACTCCGGGCTCGCCATCAATCACGATGCCCAGCTCCTGGAAGGATCTGAGTTGGGGCATGGTCGAGGCGATGGTGGAAGGCAGGTCGGATGGCACCAAGTAAACCCCGTTTAGGTTGGACTCCACATTTTCCAGCAGCCACTGGACGTGGCCCACCTGGCTCTGCACGGCTCGGGGACCCGTGCCAGCGTAGGGGCACTCGCTGTTGGGCCTGCTGGTGGCAAAGGTCACTACCGAACACTGGTGAGGCGGCTCAGTGGTGATGTAGGCGAAATCGGGCACCCCGATGTCGTTGCCCGCCGCATCGGGGCAGGACTGGAGATCGGTGGTGTCGAGGGCAAACAACGCCGTGGTGCCCACCAAAGCGAAAGCCTCTTCGCAAGCCACTAGGAATCCGTTGGTGGTCTCGGTGGGATTGATGGCCGAGTCATGCTCTATGACCTCGACCTGGCGGCAGGCCAAGCCCCCCTCAGAGTTCACATGGTCGGCCCAAGCCTTGACCCCGTCGATGGAGCCCTGGAACAAGCCGGGTGCCAGCGGGGAGCCGACATCGGCCATGACCAGCACGGTGATGGTGTCGGATGTGAGTCCGATATCGGTAGCCTCGAGGGCCACGTTGGCACAGGGATCAACTTCCGGCTCCTCAGTGGCTACCGGCTCGGCCTCATCGTCATCCATGTCGTCGTCCATGTCATCGTCCATGGACTCATCCATCTCATCGTCCATGTCTTCGTCCATGGACTCATCCATCTCATCGTCCATGTCATCGTCCATGGACTCATCCATCTCATCGTCCATGTCATCGTCCATGGACTCATCCATCTCATCATCAGGGGCTTCGACCGGGGCGGCAGCGCCCGAATCATCGTCGTCGTTGCCACCGCACGCCGCGGCGACAAGAGCGAAAACAGCCAACAGAAAGATGAGCCAGCGGAAGTGCTTCACGTTTCCCCCTTCAAAGGACCGTCGCGCTCTGATTTGGCGGCCGACGGTATAACGGGTGCCAGTCTTACCCATCGCGCCACTTGCTCGCCATCCACAAGTGAGAATCCGCACACGTAGGCTTGGGTGGGCGCGGAGGGACTTGAACCCCCGGCCTCTTCCTTGTAAGGGAAGCGCTCTTGCCATCTGAGCTACGCGCCCGGTGCGATGGTCAGATTAGCGGTGCCCTGCGGCCCCTCCCGCACCGATAGCGGACGGATCGTCGGCACCGAAGGTGCGGCGCTGGGCTAGAGCCTCGGCCAGCAGGGGCGAGGTGGCGGCCACTACCGGGTAGCGCCGATCGGCCAGATCGTCGGGCAGGAGGGGCCGTTCCCAAGCCTCGCCCATGGCCACCCCGGCTTCGGCGCACACCAACGCCGCGCCCAGGTAATCCCAGGTGGAATGGCCCTCATTGGTGCAGTCGATGTAGGCGTCGAGGACCCCCTCGGCCACCGCGCACATGTCCAGGGCAATCGACCCCAGCACCCGGTATTGCCTCCAGCCCAAATGCCGGGGGGGAATGTAGGTCAGGCCCACCGTCGCCGCGGCCAGAGATTGCTCTCCCGATGGCCCTGACCCTCGACGGGAGTCACTTTCGGTCGGCGGGACCAGCGGACATCCGTCCACAGTGGCTCCTCGGCCTCGGACGGCGCGGTAGGCCTTTTTGTTCACCAGATTGAGCACGAGCGCGGCTGCCATCCCATCGGAGTCCAACGCGCAAAAGCTGGTGGAGTACCACGGCAGGCCTCGAGCCGCGTTGGTCGAGCCATCCACCGGATCGAGCACCACCTGGATCTCCCGGTTGGGGTCGTGGGATCCCGATTCCTCGCTGTAGACCCCGAAGCCAGCCTCGGCCAACACCTCTCGGGCTGCTTCATCGGCGGCCACGTCGAAGCTGTACTGGCCTTCCCGGTCACCAGTCAGATGCCACCCGTCGATGCGGTCGACCACCTCGGCTACTCGGGTCGCAGCCTGGTCGAAAACCGCCAGTATCCGGTCGCTGTCCACCAGATGAAGCTAACCGCTAACGGGTAGCCAGGACGGTTGATTTCGTGGCAGTGTGAGGTTCTTGGCTGTCGTCGATATCGCAACCTTCGTCGCCGATCTCAAGGACCATGCCGCTGACCACGGCTTCCATGTCCACGATGATCGCCATTTCGTGGAGACCTACTCCATGCGCCAGGCGTGGGAAGTGGACCTGCACCCCGCAGTTGCCTGTGGCGGCCCACTGGATGTGCACATCACCCTAGAGGTGGATCCCAGAGTGATGCTGAGCTTCGAGGACCATCTGATGGAGCTGCCCGAAGGGGTGGATCCCTCAGACGACTTCAAACTGCCCCTGGTGGTGTCTTGGAGCCTTCCGCCGCTATCCGATGGACCCGATCTGCTGCTGTTGGCCACCGAACTGGCCGGGATCGGCGGCATGGAGCTGCCCCTGGACGTTTCGGCTATTGACGCCTACGCCGCGGTCACCGACGCTCCGGAGAGGAGCATCACCATCTCGGCTCGGGTGGAGGTGTCGATCAGCGGCATGTTCACCGGCAACGAATGCCTCGGCGGCGTGATACCCAAGGTGGCTGAGATCAGCGAATTCCTGTTGGACCGGGCACCGGCCTGGCTGGGCGATATCTGAGCACATCTGGATGCATTCAAAACACCACTAGGGCCGATCAGGGCCGCATATTGAACCAGTGGAAATTTTCGGTAACGAATCGGTAGCATTGATTACCCATGGTTCGTCAGCTCAAGCTCATCGTTGCGCCGGAAATCGACGGCAACGCGCGCAGCTGGCGCAATTTCCCCGGACAAGTGCTGATAGTGACGGTGGCCGCGCTCATCTACTTCGGTGTGCGAATGGCCACCAAAGGGGCTGAGGTTGCCGCATTCAAGAACGCCTACGACCTGCTGACATTCGAGTCCACTCTGGGGTTGGACTTGGAAGCTTGGTCTCAGTCCGCCGTGCTCGACTACCACTGGCTGGTCACCTTCTTCAACTGGGTGTACATCTGGCTGCACTGGCCGGTGATCATCGGCGCTTTGCTGCTGCTGTACCACTACAACCGGAGCCGCTACACGCTGATGCGCAACGCCATGATCGTCTCCGGCGCTCTGGGCCTGGTGTTCTTCGCCTTCTTCCCGGTGGCCCCTCCCCGGTTCTTCGACGGCTTCACCGACACGGTCACCGAGCTGTCCACCTCCTACAAGTACCTCCAGCCCCCGTCAGTGGTGAACAAGTACGCCGCGCTGCCCAGCTTCCACGTGGGATGGAACGTGCTGGCCTGCGTGATCCTGTTCCGCACTGTGAAGTCGATCCCGGTTCGCATCTTCGCGGTGGCCTCCCCCCTGCTGATGTCGGTCGCCGTGGTGCTCACCGGCAACCACTGGGTGATCGACGGCTTCGTGGGAATTGCCCTGGCCATGATCGGCCTGTACGTCGCCCACCGCCTGGGCTGGCTCACCCGCCGCTGGCAGGAGCCAGCCACCGAGGAGGGCGCTGACCCGACCGAAGCGGGCACCCTCTAGAACCTGAGCGGGTCGCGGCACAGGCGTCTGAACAGGTTCTGGTCTAAGTGGGCCCGGCGGGGATCGAACCCGCGACCGAGCGATTATGAGTCGCCTGCTCTGACCACTGAGCTACGGGCCCGCTGACAGCCTAGAACGACGAGCCCGTTGGTTTGATGCCGGTTTGGCTCCGGGGGTGAGACTCGAACTCACAACCTAGCGGTTAACAGCCGCTTGCTCTGCCGGTTGAGCTACCCCGGATCAACCTGAGATTTTACCCTGTTAGCAGGCTGGCTCACTCATCCAATTCACTGGACAAGGTCGAAATTCGCCCTTCTCACTCATCCAATATGACGGCCAGCACCGAAATCACCACGAGGGGAACTCCCAGCCACTGCAATCCGCCGATCTGCTCGTCAAACAAGAACCAGGCCCACATGATGGCGAGGCCCGGGGCGGTCATGTTCAGAAGCGATATGGCCCGCAACGACACATACCGGTGGCTGTAGTTGACCAACAAATGGGCCATCCCAGCCGTCACCGCCATGGTTCCGGCAACTCCCCAGCTCCAAGCATCGCCGATAAACAGGGGGTCGAACGACAGCAGCGATATGGGCAGCATCAAGACGGCGGAGATGGTGGACCATCCGGCCTGGTACTCCAGGGCGCTCAGGTGGTTGCGGGCAATGCGGGAGGCGATCAGGTATCCGGCAAAGGCCAGCACGGCCACCACCGCCAGCACGTCGCCCGACAGCGACCCATCACCGGAGCCCCCCGAGCGACCCAGCAGCATCATCGCCATCCCGGCGATGGCCACCGGCGTGGCCACGATCACCCGGTAGCTGATCCGCTCCTTGAAGACTCGACCGGCCGCCCACAGCAGGAAGATCGGGGCGGTGGCGCCGATGACCATGGCATTGGCCACCGAAGTGGTCTTGATGGCGGAGAAGAACGTGATGGCGTTGACGGTGAACACCATCCCGCCGGCCAGAGAGTGGCGCAGCACCCGGCGGTCCAGCCGGCCACCCCGCAGGTACAGCGCGGCCACTGCCCACGCCGCTGCTCCGAGCAGCCGCCAGAAGGCGAACGGGAGCGCACCGAACTCGTTGTCGCGGACGAATACCGGTCCCCAGCTGAACAAGAAGATGCCGACCGCCGCGGCCCACATGCCCGCGCCCATTCCGGCTCTGGCCGGCGCCGCGCCAGCTGCGCCGGATCCCGAGACTGGGGGTGGGGAGCTAATCGGATGCCGAGGCGATCAGGCCGAGCACCGCATTGGGGTCGAGCGGCTGGCGGTTGGGATAGACCCCGAATGGGGCCAGTGCGTCGGCCACCGCGTTGAACACCGCCGGGGGCGCCCCGATGGCACCGCCCTCCCCGGTGCCCTTGTGCCCGCCGGGAGTGTCGGAGGGCACCACCACATGGCCGGTCTCCAGATCGGGCACTTCGGCAGCAGTGGGCACCAGGTAGTCGAGAAAGGTGGACGCCAGCGGATTGCCGCTCTCGTCGTAGACGCAGTGCTCATAGAGCACGCCGCCGATACCCTGCACCACCCCACCGGCGATCTGGCCATCGACCACCATGGGGTTGATCAGGACCCCGCAGTCCTCGCTCACCACATAGCGCAAAAGCGTGACCTTGCCGGTGTCGGGATCCAGCTCGCAGGTGCAGATGTGGCAGGCGTTGGAGTGGGTGGAGGGCGGGGCCTTGTAGCGGGCAGTGTGCTCAAGGCCAGCCTCGACCCCCGGCGGCAGTGCGTCGGAGTTCTGGTAGGCGGTGGCCGCAACCTGGGCCATCGTCATCGAGGCCGCCGGTGTGCCCTTGACCGAGATCACCCCGTCGGCCACCTCTAGGTCGTCGGCCGAGGCCTCCATCAGGTGGGCGGCGATGGCCACCACCTTGTCTCGCACGCCCGAGGCCGCGGCCCGGGCCGCGCTGCCGGCGATGACCGCCGAGCGGCTGCCGCCGGTGCCGAACCCGTAGCCGGAGCCGTGGCCCTGGTGCAAGGTGACGTCTTCAGGGCGCACCCCGAGCTCGTCGGCCACAAGCTGGGCGATGGTGGTCTCCAGGCTCTGGCCGTGCGAGCCGGTGCCCATGAACACGTTGACGTGGCCGTCCACCTCCACCCGCAACATGGCCGACTCGGTGCCCAGCGGACCCATGCCCATCGAAGTCGGCTCGATGTACAAGGCCATGCCCAGGCCCAGATAGAGGCCTTCGGTGCGGGCCTTGGCCTGCTCGGCCCGGAAGTCGTCGTAGCCGATCATCTCGGCAGCCTGCTCCAGGGTCTGATCCGGCGAGATGGTGGTCTCGAAAAAGAGCCCGGTGGACACCTGATAGGGCAGGTCTTCGGGCTTCAGCACGTTTTGGCGGCGCAGCTCAAGGGGGTCCATGCCGATCTCCCGGGCCACCCGGTCGATCATCTGCTCTCGGGCCACGCTCTCCATCTGCCATGGGCCCCGGTAGGCCCCCCGGCCGCAGGTGTTGGTGTAGACCGTGCGGGCCCGCCAGCTCACCGGTCCCATCCGGTACGGGCCGGGATAGAGCATGGTGGCCATGGCGCCGGGAGTGGCCGGGCCGCCCAAGGGATAGGCGCCGTCGTCTTCCAGTTGGTCTAAGTCGGCGGCCAAGAAATTGCCGTTCTCGTCCACCGCCATGGCCACGGTCATCTGCTCGATGCGGGCGTGGTTGGAGGCCAGCAGGTTCTCCCGGCGGTCTTCAATCCACTTCAGCGGGGCGGCCAGGAGCTTGGCTGCCACCAGCACCGCCATGTCCTCTCGGCCCAGGAACATCTTCTGGCCGAAGCCGCCGCCCACGTCGCCGAAGTGCACCACCATCTTGTGCTCGCCGATGCCCAGCACCCGGGCCCCGACAAGTTGCATCTCATGGGGACTCTGAGTGGAGGCCCACACTTCCATAACCCCGGCGTGGGGCTGCCAGGAAGCCACGATGCCCCGGGTCTCCATGGGAACGTTGGTCTGGCGGTGCTGGTGCCAGGTCTCGGTGATGATGTGGGCAGCGTTCTCGAAGGCGTCCTGCTGAGCCGGGTTGGGCACGGGCAGGTCGTGGGCCAGGTTGCCGCCGAGTTCGGGATGGACGTGGTTGTCGGAGTCGGCCGCGGTCTCGTAGTTGACCACCGGATCGAGCTGCTCGAACTCCACGTCGATCAGGTCGAGGGCGTCCTCTGCGATGTAGCGGCTCTCGGCCACCACCATCACATAGGGATCGCCCACGAAGCGCACATCGCCGTCGGCCAGCATGTTGGCCGGGGGGGCGGGCGACTCGGGCGGGTGCAGCGACGCCCGCAGCGAGTCGTTGTGGGAGTTCAGGTCGGCGCCCGTGAACACGGCGTGGACGCCGTCGAGGGCCTCAGCCGCCGAGGTGTCGAGACGGGTGATGGCGGCCCGGGCCAGGTCGCTGCGCCCGAAGGCCACGTGGAGCATGCCGGGCAGCATGATGTCGTCTACATACCGACCATGGCCGGTGACCAGGCGGGGGTCCTCCAGCCGCTTTACCGACTGGCCGACGTAACGGGCGGCGGCTGCTGTGCTGGCCATTACTCCCCTCCCCTCATGACGGCGGCGGCTTGGCGGGTGGCGGCCACGATACCCTGGTAGCCCGTACAGCGGCAGAGGTTGCCGGCAATCCCGTGGCGAATCTCAGCGTCGGACGGATCGGGGTTGGCCTCCAAGAAAGCGGCCACCGACACCACAAATCCGGGGGTGCAGAACCCGCACTGGAGGCCGTGGCAGTCGCGGAACGCCTCTTGCACCGGGTGCAGTGTCTCGTCGTCGGGGGCAAGCCCCTCCACGGTGGTGATATCGGCGCCTTCGGCCTGCACCGCGAACAGCAGACAGGACCGCACCGCCTCGCCGTCCATCAGCACGGTACACGAACCGCACACCCCGTGCTCGCAGCCCAAATGCACGCCGGTACACTGGGCCTGCTCCCTCAGGAAGTCGGCCAGCGTCAGCCGGGGCTCGCCCATTCCTTGCCGGGTTCGACCGTTGACGGTCATGGAGAGGGGGATCTGATCAGCCATTGCCATCCTCCGTGGTAACCTGCGCCAGAGCATCGGCCAGGACTCGGCCTACCAAGGTGGAGCCAGCCCGGCGGCGGTATTCGGCGCTGGCGTGGACATCGCCGATCGGGTCCATGTCGTCGGCGGCCAGACGCCCGATCTCTGCGGGGTCGGCGTCGGCAACGGCCAACCCCATCAGCGCCGTCTCCACCGACGATGCCCGCAGCGGAGTGGGACCCACGCCCAGCATGCCCACCGCAGCCCGGTTGATGCGCCCCCCGGAATCGGTGCCGATGCCCACCGCGGCGCCGGCCAGCGCAAAGTCGCCGCTGCGCCGGGCGATCTCGTCGAAAGCGAATCCGGCCGGCTGGTCCCAGGCTGGGAATCGCAGAGCGGTCAACAACTCGTCGGAGGCCACCGCAGTCATGAAAGTGGACTCGAAGAACTCGGCGGCTGGCACCTCACGGGTGCCCGACGCCGAGGCGATCTCGGCGGTGCCGTCCAGAGCCAGAATCACCGCGGGGTACTCCGACGCCGGGTCGGCGTGGGCCACCGAGCCGCCGATTGTGCCCCGGTTGCGGATCTGGAAGTGGCCGATGTGGGGAGTGGCCAAGTGCAGCAGCGGCACCCGTTCGGCCACGATTGCATCGGTCTCCACGGCTGCTTGGCGGGTCATGGCCCCGATGCGGACGCCGCCGTTGTCGGACTCCACGCCGAACAGTTCGTCCACCCGGTTCAAGTCAACGATGTGCTCGAAGCGGGTGAGTCGCATGGCCAGCATGGGCACCAGACTCTGGCCCCCAGCCAGGGGCTTGGCGTCGTCACCGTGCTCGGCGAGGAGGCTGACCACGTCGGCCACCGTCTCCGGAGCGTGGTATTCAAAAGGAGCAGGTTTCACCGCCGGGGACTGTAGCCCGCCTCGCTGACAGTGTCGCAGGAGTAGCTGGATTGAGTGCCCACACGCCGCAGCGTTCTAGGAGGGGTGCTTGGCCTGCCCCAGGGACGGGGCGTTCTGGCAGACTGGGGCAATGGCCGACGTTGCCGATGCGCTCCGCACCTACTGGAACGACCGAGGACCGGTGTGGATAGAGCATCGGGAGAGGCTGGACGGCATGCTGGCCCCTCTCGGAGAGGCGGCCATCGCCCGACTTCATCCCGACCCTGGCGAGCTCGTGCTGGATATCGGCTGCGGCACCGGCACTACCACTCTGGAGCTGGCCCGCTTGGTGGGCAACGGCGGACACGTGACCGGAGTGGATGTTTCGGCACCCATGCTGGATGAGGCCCGCCGCCGGGTCGCCGACGCCGGTTTGGACAACACCACATTCGTGGTGGCCGACGCCGGTGCCCACCAATTCGAACCCCGGCACTGCGACGCCGCCTTCTCTCGCATGGGGATCATGTTCTTCGCCGAGCCGGTGGCCGGTTTTACCAACCTCCGGCGGGCGCTGCGGCCTGGCGGGCGGTTGACCTTCGTCTGCTGGCGGGCGCCCGAGGAGAACTCCTGGGTTACCGAACCGGGCCGGGCGGTGGCCGAGGTGCTGGGACCGCCCGATCCAATGGCTCCCGATGCCCCTGGACCGTTCTCGCTGGCCTCGGTCGATCGGATCAGCTCAATCCTCACCGGAGCCGGGCTGGTGGACATCGACATCACTCCCCACGACCTGCCGGTGAACATCGGTGGCGGCACCACTGATGAGCTGGTCCGCTACTACATGGACCTGCTGCCCGGAACGGCCATCCCCGAGAACGCCGAAGTGCATGTGATCGACCGGGTCAAAGCCGCCATCGGGGCCATGGTCGAACGCCGCCGCACCACCGACGGCATCACCATGGGTGCCGCCGCCTGGCTGGTCAGCGCCCGCGCCTAGCCGCGAGCTGCCTCTGTCTGGCGGCGAGCGCTGCGGCCAGCGAAAACCGACCAAACAACCACCAATACCGTGGCCGCGGCCATGTAGCCGTGCATCTCCCGCAGCCCGATCTGATCAGCCAGGGCACCGAGCGGGAATGCCACCAGGCTCTGGGCGCTGAACGCGACCATCACCAGGCTCTGCACCCGGCCGTGGTAAACGGGCTCGGCCAGAAGCAGCGACATCGACATGTTGGCGGTTTGGAAGGTGGTAGCTGCACCGCCCAGCATGAAGAGCACCGGCAGCGCCAACAGGTGATTGGGGGTGATGGCCAACACGGCCACTCCGGCGGCCACCGCCCCCAAGCTGAAGATCCGCAACCGCCACAGCAGGGCGTTGTCCCGCATCCGGGCCACTTGCAGCGCGGTCACGGTGCCGCCCAAGGCGTTGGCCCCCTGGAGCACCCCCAGCCACAGCACTCCCACCCCGAACACGCTCTCGGTGTACTTGGGCAGAAACGCCAGATACGGCATAGCCACCAACAGCATGAGCGCGGTGGAGATCACCACTACCCGCAGATAGGGCTGCCGGGCGACGTACGCCACCCCCTCGGCTATCTCTTCAATGGGACTGTGAGTCTCCCGCTGCTCCGGGCGCGACGTCGGCAGCATCAGCACCGGGACGGTCCCTACTGCGGTGAGCCCGGCGCTCAGCAGGTACACCCCGGCCAACCCGAAACCGGGCGTGTCGGCCAGAAGTCCCGCCACAAAGGGTCCCACCGACTGGGTGCTGGCCACGGTCAACTGAGTGAGCGAGATGGCGTTGGACAGCAGCTCTCGCTCCACCACCTCGCCGGTCATGGCAATCCGAGCCGGTCCCATGAAAGCGAACGACGAGCCCTGGATCACCGCTGCCAGTAGGAGCATCCAGAACTGCTCCAAGCCCAGCACCATCATGATGCCAAGCCAGAGCGCGCTCAGGGTGAGCGAGACATGCGACCCCAAAATGAGCGCCCGCCGGGGGAAGCGGTCGGCGGCCACCCCTCCGAATGGGGTGACGGTGACCATGCCGATGCCAAAGGCCAGCAGCACCAAAGCGAAGCTGGAGTTGCTGTCGGTAAGCTGGATGGCCAGCCAGCCCCGAGCCAAGATCTGCATGCCGACAGCCAGAAACGCCACCAGCCCCGACCACCACAACAGGGTGTAATCCCGGTTGGACAGCGACGCGAAGATCCCCGAGGCCGTAGAAGGGCCAGCGTCGCTCACGCTGGAACCAGCTCAGTTATCGGTACCACCTTGCGTTAGCTCACTCGAACAGCGGGACGCCCTCGACCACAGCCGCCTCGTTCAAGTGCTGGTCCAGGCTTGCTAGCTCGCAGCCCTCCCGAATCGCCAGCGCCAAATAGCTGGCGTCGTAGGCAGTCAGTCTGTGACTCCGGGCCAAGGCCATGACGTCCCGGTCGTCCGGCTCACCTGGGCAACGAATGGGAAGACGGCGAAGGCGGGCCATGGAGGCGTCGGCGTAGTCGCCGTCGATTCGCCCCCGCCGCTCTGCTGACAACAATAGATTGCGCATTTCATCCCAGAACATCCCCGGAACCATTGCCACTTCTTGCCCTAGCCGGTCGAGAGCCTGGTCTGCCGCTGACGCCGCCTCATCGGGCAACACCCAAGCGGCCGCAACAGAGGCATCGGGCACGAACGACATCAGCGTTGGTGCCCTTCATGGCGCCAGGACAAGATCTCCGGCGTAGTCACAGTCTGCTGCCTCGCCCTTTCCCGACGCATTGTCTCGCGCAGATCTGCGACCTCCTGCGCCCGATCGATGCGAGTGACGTGGGCGATCGGCTTAGAGCCGCGGCAGATGACCAAGTCCTCCCCGGCTTCCACCTCCGCCAACAGCGCTGAGAGGTGTGTTTTCGCCTCGCCGATTTTCACCAATCGTGTCATTTTCTTCCTGTTTTTAGTCTCTTCATGTGCCGAATCAGACTTCCCGCAGGTCCCTTGAAATCACTGGGACATCGCTCCCGCAATAGGAGGTTACCAACTTGACCAAGTACTTGGTCAAGTACCTTTCCAGACTCCGAAGCGGCACCGCCACTAGCGCTGCCGTAGGTTCAGGCCATGGCTGTCGGGAATCGGATTCGAGTCCAACTGGGCACCCGAGGTCATCAACCCCTAAACACAACTCCAGTACAAGCACGAAGGAGACAGCCAGTGAGCATTCGACGGATCGTGTGGGCATTTATCGCGCTGGGCCTGGTCACCGCGCTGCTGGGCGCGGTGGCGGCCAATGCGCAAGACGACGGTGACGCAGCCGGCGACAGCGGAGAGCTGCAACTGGTGATCCTGCACCACAACGACGGCGAGTCGCAGTTGGTGCAGGCGTCGTCGGACCTGCCCGATTACGGCGGCGTGGCCCGCTTCGCCTCCCTGGTACACCAGCTGCGGTCCCAGGCTGCCGATGACGGCGCGGCGGTGATCACCATCTCCTCGGGCGACAACTTCTTGAGTGGCCCCGAGCTGTCGGTGAGTCTCGGCGACGACAGCCCGTTCTACGACGCCCTGGCCCTCAACCTCATCGGCTACGACGCCTTGACCATCGGCAACCACGAGTTCGACTTGGGCCCCGACCTGTTGGCCCGGTTCATCACCGAGACCACCACTGCGCCGTTCATCAGCGCCAACCTGGACTTCTCCGGCGAGCCGGCGCTGGCTGCGCTGGTCGATGAGGGCCGTATCGCCCCGTCGGCAGTGGTGGAGAAGCAGGGTCGGAGCATCGGCATCATCGGCGCCACCACCCCGGAGCTCTCCTACATCTCCAGCCCCCGCAACGTGGCGGTGATGTCGAATGTGGCCGAGATCGTGCAGGCCGAGATCGACCGGCTCACTGGCGACGGGGTGGACATCATCGTGCTGTCCACCCACTTGCAGGCCCTGAGCGGCGAGACCGATCTGGCCGCCGAGCTCACCGGCGTGGACGCCATCGTGGCCGGCGGCAGCGGGGCGCTGCTGGCCGACGACACCACCGTGCTGCTGCCCGGCGACGGCGATCCCTACGGCTCCTATCCGCTCACCGCCACCCTGGCCGACGGCAGCAGCGTCCCGATCGTGACCACACCGGGCGACTACACCTACGTGGGCCAGCTGATCTTGACCGTCGATGCCGACGGCAACGTGACCGCCATCGACGAGGCCAGCGGCCTGCGCCGGGTGGCCGGCGGGGACGAGCCCGACGCGGTTGAGCCCCACGCCGACGTGGTAACGCAGGTGACCGAACCGGTGGCCGCGGCCCTCGAAGAGTTGGCCGCCTCCCCGGTGGGCACCACCGAGGTGCCCCTAGACGGACGACGCTCGCCGGGCATCCGCACGCACGAAACCAATCAAGGCAACCTGCTGGCCGACGCCCTGCTGTGGAATGGCCAACGGCTGGCCGACGACTTCGGCGTGCCCCAGCCGGCGGTCGCCCTCCAAAATGGTGGCGGCATCCGCAACGACTCGGTGATCCCGGTGGGCCCGATCAGCGAGCTGGAGACTTTCAACATCTCACCGTTCGGCAACTTCGTGACCGTGATCGAAGACGTGTCGCCCGCCCAGATGAAGGTGATCTTCGAGAACGCGGTGTCAAGGGTGGAGAGCTCCAGCGGCCGCTTCGCCCAGATCGCGGGCATGACCCTGGTGTACGACCCCGCCGGCACTCCCCAGGAGATCGGCGAAGACGACACCGTCACCACCGAGGGCTCCCGGGTGCAGTCGATCACCCTGGACGGCGGCACCGCCATCGTGAGCGACGGGGCCGTGGTGGACGGTGCCCCATCCATCGCCCTGGTCACCCTCAACTTCCTGGCCAACGGCGGCGACCAGTACCTGTTCGGCGACGGCACCCGCACCCACCTGGGCCTCACCGACCAGCAGTCCCTGGCCGCCTACATCGCCGACGGCCTCGGCGGCACCATCACTGCTGCCGATTACCCCGAAGGCGGCGAAGGCCGCATCATCGCTGTGGCCACCGCCGAGATGGATGACATGGACGATGGAATGGCTGACGGAATGGACGCCATGACCGGCGAAGAACTCCCCGCCACCGGCGTGGAAAGCCGCCTGCTCTTCATCATCGCCGCCACCCTCCTCCTAGCCGGCCTCCTCCTGGCCAGCCTGTCCCGCCGCAGCAAGCGCCTCACTATCTGACCCCCACAACCCAACCCAGCCCCAACTATCATGGGCACTGCTTATATGTCGATCTGACAGCCATATCTCTGTCAGTTTGACAATCACGGTTGTCAGACTGACTATCGGCAGTTAGCATCTCGTCATGTCTCGAGAACATGTCGGCGCTGGACTCCAGCCTCAGGTTGACCAGGCAGTGCAGCGCCTTCGAGCAGCTGCCACCGATCTCCAGGCCATCGAAGTCAAGTCAGCCGCGGGTGGGATGCCGAAGTCGATAGCCGAATCGGTATCAGCTTTTGCCAACGCCCGGGGTGGGCTTGTGCTCCTCGGACTCAGCGACGGGGATTTTCTGCCGGCGGCCATCAACGCGAAAAAGCTCGCTGACGACCTTGCTTCAGTATGCGCCAACGAACTGGAGCCCCCAATACGAGCAGAAATCGACATCGCCAAAGTGGACGGGCAACCGGTGGTAGCGGCGGCAATAGATGAGCTTCCCGCGGGACGAAAACCCTGCTACTTGAAGTCGAAGCGGCTCGAAGGCGGATCCTACATACGAACTCACGACGGCGACCGGCGGCTCAGCTTCTACGAAATCCACATCCTCATGTCCGGTCGGGGGCAGCCTCTTGACGACATCGCTGTCGTGGATGGAGCAAAGCGAAGCGACCTCGACGAAAACCTTGTCAGCGCCTTGCTCAACCGCATTCGAAGCCGTCGAGGATCAGCGCTCGCTGACCGCAACGACGACGACATCCTCCGCATCCTGAGCGTGACCTCCGGGGAGGAGTCCGAGCCGTATCTCACACTCGCCGGGCTCCTGGCATTGGGCCGCTATCCTCAGCAGTTTTTTCCGCAGCTCAATGTGACCTTCGTGGCATTTCCGACCGCAACCGGCAGACCGATGCGAGACGGCACCCGCTTTTTGGACAACGTCCCCATCGATGGGCCTATCCCCTCAATGATCGCCGAAGCCCAGGCCGCTGTGCGGCGCAACACCACCCGCCGAGCTGAGATCTCCGGCGATGGGCGGCTCGATTTGTGGGAATACCCCGATGAGGCCGTGAGAGAAACCGTGGTTAACGCACTCCTGCACCGCGACTATCACCCCTCTGCTCATGGATCCCAGGTGAGAATTGAGCTATATCCCGATCGACTGGAGGTAGTCAATCCTGGGGGGCTCCACGGTCAGCTGAACCGCGACCACCTTTTCGCCAGGCCAGTCACCTCATCTCGTAACTCTCGGCTCGCCAAGCTTCTTGAGGACATAGAGATTCCCCACACCAACCGAGCAGTGTGCGAGAACCGCGGGTCGGGGTTACTCGCCGTCGCCGCTTCCCTCCAAGATGCGGGACTCGACATTCCACTCCTCGAAGACCGCATTGGCGACTGTTCGGTAACCATCCGCGGTCGCTCCTACCTGGCCAACATCGATGACGGGACTTTGCCCGACCAACCCCAGTCACCCCAGGGGCGCCAACTCAGTCACACCACGTCGACCCGCAACCAAATCGCAAGACTATTGATCAACGATGCCCTTTCAACCGGGAGGCTGGCAGAGGAACTCGGCATCTCCCGGCAATCTGTCTTGCGGTGGCTGAAGATCATGGAGAAAGACGGGCAAGTGGAACCAACAGAGGCTACCCCGCAAAGCCCGCGAAACCGCTGGCGGCTCGCGGCCCCCGAATCGAAGTCCCGCTAGTCATCGCCAAGGGATCGCCAAACATCTGCCAGCCCACTTTCGGTCGCATCGCAGATGTCTTCACTCGGCAGCGGAAGATCCATACTTCCAGCAACCCAATCTCTCGCTTCAGCTATGAGTGAGCATCCCCCTTTTGGCCGGTCACCTCGATTAGGAGGTAACCATGTCATTGAT
>JAPOVT010000052.1 GCA_026708015.1 bacterium | reverse complement strand
TGGCGGCGTTGATGTAGCCGCTGCCGTCGCTAATGGCAGCCAGTCGTCTCGCGGTCACGGCGTCGATGTCTGACTGGGTGACGATCTGGGCGGCCGTGTCGTCTCGCAGACCTGCGGCGAAGACGCCCGCGTCGCCGGCTTCGAGCTGGGCGATGCGTCCCGCGAAGAACTCGGCGGCAGCCGAGCCGACCACCGACGAGGTGGCAATCGCGATCAGGTGGCTGACCAGGGTGCCGGGCTCCGTCGCTGCCCGCAGCCCGATAGTGCCGCCCAGCGAGTAGCCGACCACTGCGGCAGGGCCGGTCACGTTGCGCAGGAACGCGTCGAGGTCGCCGCTGAGCTGCGACAGCGTGCCGGTGCCCTCGCCGGCTGTCGTGCGGCCGTGGCCGCGCAGGTCAAGCGCGTAGACGGTGAACCTGCCGAGATGGCCGGCGGTGCCAGCCCAGGACCGATGGTCTTCGGCCAGTCCGTGCAGCAGCACGACGGGCGGTCCCGAGCCGTGCCGGGCGTAGTTGACCGTGATGTCGCCCAGCTCGACAGTGCTCATCGAACCGTGTCGCGATCCGGGCCGGCGCCGTTGCCGGGCGTCGTCTCAGCAGGCTTGCCCGCAGCGACGAGCTCATCGCGGAGCTGCTGCTTGCGGATCTTGCCTGCCGCTGTGCGCGGGAAGCCGTCGACGTGCACCAGACGCTCGGGCCAGTAGCGGCGCGGCAGTCCCTGTTCGGCACAGAAGGCGAGCACCTCATCGAGGCTGAGCGGGATGCGGGCGTGGACTACTGCGCAGATGCGCTCGCCGAGCCGTTCGTCGGGCCATCCGATCACGGCCACGCCGACCACCTCGGGATGGGCGGCGATCGCGTTCTCGGTCTCGACGGGCGAGATGTTGACGGCGCCGCGGATGATCAGGTCTTTGAGTCGTCCGGTGATCGATACGTAGCCGTCCGCGTCGATGCGGGCCAGATCGCCGGTGCGGAACCAGCCGTCGCCGACCGAGTCCGCGGCGTACAGCTCAGGCTGGCCGTAGTAGCCGTTGAACACCCCCGGCCCGCGCATGACCAGCTCGCCGCTGCCTGCATGGTGCGACACCCCGTCGGCATCGAGAATGCGCAGTTCCAGCCCGGGCAGTCCCACCCCCACCGTGGTTTCGACCTGGGATTCGGTCGACGCCCGAACGCAGGTGGTGAGACCGCCTTCGGTCATGCCCCACAGCGGGGTGACAAACGTGTTCGGCATCTCGGCGCGACAGCGCCGGATGAGCGCGGGCGGCACTTGGGCACCGCCACAGAGAAAACTGCGCATCGACGCCAGCTTGGGCTCGCCGGCTTCCCAGCGGGCATCGGCCAGATCCAGCAGGAACGGTGTCGCCGCCGCCGTGAATTCGGCCCCGTGGCGGGCCACCAGCTCCAAGGCCGCCTGGGCATCCCATTCGTCTTGGAGAATGAGCGGCGCACCCACGAACAGCGACAGGCGGCAGCCGTGAATGGCACCGACGCTGTGGCCGAGCGGTGACGGCATGACCACCGGCGTGTGCTGGTCGGGATCGAAGCGCTCGGCGAACTGCATGTTGAGCGCAGCCAGCGAATCCTCGCAGTGGCTGACCGCCTTGGGCGGCCCGGTTGTGCTCGACGTGAACATGAGGTGTGCGGTGATCTCTGGCACGTTGCCGGCGACGGGCGGGGAGCTCAGTGCGCCGTCGGGCGCCAGCCGGCCCCCTTCTGCCACCGCCACGGGGACTGGCCCGTGGGTCGCTGCGGCGGCGGCTCGCCGGACGGCGTCTGCGGGACGGTTGCCCGGACCCTGGCCAGGGCAGACGACCAAGGCCGGCCGGGTGAGCTCGAAGATGTGGCGCATATGCGCCTCGGACGTGGTGACAGGCGGCGTCGCCGGCACATGGCCCGCCCTCAACACGGCCAGGAACATCACCATCCAGTCGGCGCAGTTCGGCAGCAGGATCACGACGGTCCGCCTGGCGGTCCCGGCGAGCGAGCGGATCTGCTCGGCAGCCATGCCCGCGTCGCGCCACAGCTCGGACCGTGACATGGCGATGCCGTCGCTGACCAGGGCGAGCTGTTCGGGGCCCTCGCCGACATGGATCTCGAATCGATCGATCAGCCGGCGGCCCGTCCACCATCCGGCGCGGCGGTAGCGCTCTGCCCGGTTGTCGTTCACGGCGCTCCCCCGTTCGCCGCTGAGTCCGTCCCCGGGAGTATCGCAGGCTCGCTAGGCAGTCATGAGAGCGATTTCGCTGTAGCGCAGAGCCGGTGAGCGGCAAACGCCTTCCCCGGTCAGCCGGTTGGGTCAGAGTCCGATCAGGTCGGCGATGAGTTCTCGAATCTGTCGCAGCGCGACGGGGCCGACGTTCGTGCCCGTCACCTCAACGACGCGGTCAACGCTGAGGGTCGTGGGCAGGTGCGCCTGGGCGACACCGAAGCCCGCAACGTCGACTTCACTCAGCCATCCCCGCTTCGTGGTCGTGCACGGGACGACGACAATCGCATGCTGCTGAAACTCGAGCACATCGTCAGACGTGACGACGATCGCCGGTCGGACGAACCCCGGCTCGCCCCGCGCCGGTGTCCCGAAGTCGCAGCGGAGGATGTCACCCGCTTGCATCGGCGACATCGCTCGCTGACGCATCGAGCACGGTTTCCTCAACGGGATCGAGCGGCGCGCTCGCGAGCTGAGCCCCGATGATGCGCCGGCGCTCCCGCCGGATCAGTCTCTCGATCTGTGCGTCGAACGTCAGCCCCTCACGATCGGCTAGCTGACGCAAGGCATCCCGAGTCCGCACCGAAACCTTGATGGTAGTCGATTCAGGCATACCAATAAATATACTCACCGCGCTCTCCGGCTCATCTCTCACGCCTGCAGCTGCCGCACGACCACGCCTCTCAAAGTACTGAGCCCCCCGACCATCCCCCAAGTCCGTTCCGACGGGCTCCATCTGCCGCCACCAACCAACCGAGCCTGTGCTCTGGGGCGATCTTGAGCCTCAAAATCCCTGAGGTGTGCGCGTATCTTTGGAACTACGTTGACACGTGTCCGGTGGGGTGGCAGTCGAATCCTCATCGGCGTGGGGAATGTCCATGGTCACTCAGGCGCTCAAGAACTTCGAAGCGTACGAAGCGCGTCATCGAGCCGAGCTCGAACCTGAGCACAACGGCAAGGTCGCGCTCATGCACGACGAGGAGGTCGTGGGCCTATACAGCGACTGCGAGTCTGCGTTCGCCGCCGGCATGAAGACGTACCGAAGAGGCGAGTTCTCTTTTCAAGAAATCGGTGCAGAGCCAGTGTTCGTGAGCGCGCTCGGCCTCGGTGAAGCAGGGTGAGCGAGCGGGTCATCGAGATCCAGCAGCGACAGCTCGTCACCGAGATCGAAGTAGCCATGGCAGTGCCCGGAGAGGGCGGGAAGTTCACCGGGCTCATCGACACTGGCACCCAAGAGTCGGGCATTTCGGAGCGCGTGATTGCGCACCTCGCGGCGACGGCAACGCTGGCACCGGACACCTACAAGCGAGTCGCCTCACTCGGACGCGCGGGAGTCAGGACTCCCGCCTTTCGATTGTGGATGGGGCTGCGCTTCGATAGTCCCGGAAGCCAGTCAGGCTTTGGAGGAGGCTTCGGCACGTTCTGGCAGATTCCGAGCCGGCCAGAAGGCTTCGACGTGCTCGTCGGCATGGACATCATCGAACGCTTCGCCGTCAAGATCGACAGAGGCACCTGCACTCTCCAGCGACGATGACTTCGTGATGGCGAGCCCGACAAGCTGGCTCTTCGCGTTTTAGCGTGGAGTGAGGCCGTCGAGCAGTGTCCAGTTGGGTTT
>JAPOVT010000051.1 GCA_026708015.1 bacterium | reverse complement strand
TGGATCCCATACTTGCTCCAATCCTTGGAGCCTGCGCGAAACCCAGTGCGAATCATTCGGACATGTCGGTTGAGTGTTGGGTTCACGTAAATTCCTACGACTACGTTCAAAACGCCGCTACATACGAGCCCGGAGGCGAATTCACGGCGATCTCGGCTGGTATGTGGCATACGTGCGGTCTGCGCCTCGACGGAAAACTCGAATGTTGGGGGGAATTCGACCAAGGCCAGTTGGATATGCCGTAAGGCCTAGCCGCTGTCTTGCTGGCGGGCGGCCCAGCGGGTTCGGGAGATGATTTCTACTTCGGGGTTGCCGTCGAGGAAGGTCTGCTCCAGCAGGCGGTGGGCGATGCGCCAGCCGTCGGGGGTGCGAACCATCTGGTCGATGTACTTGCCGCCGACGATGAAGGTGTCGCCGCCGGGGGTGTCGGCGATGTACTTGGTGGCGATGAAGTAGCAGCCGGCGATGGCCTTGTCGCCGTCCACCTGCGCCCAGTGACAGCCGTTGATGTGCTGGCTGGCGTCGGCTGGCTCCAGCGAGGAGGCGCACTTGGCCACGATGGCCTCCAGCCCCTCGAACCGCTCGCCCCGATAGTCGGCCACCGCATCCGGCAAGAAGATCTCGCTCAGTGCCTCCCACCGGTGGTTGTCCAGGCTCCACGCGTAGCGAATCTGTATGTGGCGAATGGCGTCGCGATCCAAGAGGTCTTGAATGCGCTCTACGTCTAGGGCCTGGGCGTCTTCTGATCTGGTCTCCATAGGCCGCTCAGATTACGGTGCCGGGCGCAGTCGATTCACAGGAGGCAAAGATGAGCGGACGACTGGAAGGACGGGTGGCGGCCATCACCGGGGCGTCCAGCGGCATCGGGCGGGCCGCGGCCGAGCGTTTCGTGGAAGAGGGCGCAAAGGTGGCCATTGGCGATATCCAGGACGACGCCGGCCAAGCGCTAGCCGAGTCTCTGGGCGACGCCGCCGCCTACTTCCGTTGCGACGTGACCTCCGAAGACGATGTGGCCGCCCTGGTGGACGCCGCGGTGGCCGAATTCGGCCAGCTCGACGTGATGTACAACAACGCCGGCATCGTCGGCGCGGTCGGCCCCGTCGACACCACGCCGTCCGATGAGTGGCACGCCAGCATCGACGTACTGCTCCACGGTGTGTTCTACGGCGTCAAGCACGCCGCCCGGGTGATGAAGCCCCGGATGAGCGGCTCGATCATTTCCATGTCCAGCACCGCCGGGGTGATGGGCGGCCTCGGCCCCCACGCCTACGCTGCGGCCAAGCACGCCGTGGTCGGCCTGACCAAGAACGCCGCCGCAGAGCTGTGTCGCTTCGGCATCCGGGTCAACTGCATCGCCCCTGCGTCGATGCTCACCCCGATGGTGGCCTTTGCCCACACCGGCGATCACACCAACATGGACGGCGCCCGAGAAGAGCTCACCGCCAACTCCCCGCTGGTCGGCCGCCCCGGCCTGGCCGCCGACGTGGCCAACGCCGCCCTGTGGCTGGCCTCCGACGAGTCGGGCTACACCAGCGGCCACACCCTGGCCACCGACGCCGGATTCACTACCGGGGCCCGCGCTGACGCCCCCGGCTTCGCCGACTACGCACCCATGATCCGCGAGGCCGGTCGCACCGGGCTCTAAACGGGACCCAAACGAGCAAGGAGTATCGTCGAGCCGTGCCTGAAGAAGCCCCACTGCTGGCCAACGAAGAAGACCACCCCCAAGAGGTGGTGTTCACCGACGGCGACCGCCGGATCGTGACCATGGACTCGGCCCGGTACGTGGACGCCCGCAACCGGGGCAGCGACGTGGTGGTGCCGTCGTCTTATTTGGGTGTGCTGCCTGCCCGCCTCATGGCCCCTCATCGGCCTAAGGGGGTTATCGGCCACGACGGCTGCATCGGCAAAGACGGCGCGGGCATCTCCGGGCTTTGGTTCTTGGAGGCCCTCGGCATCCCCGCAGCCACCGCCGACGGGATGAGCGCGGAGTTGGGCAACGGCCTAGACCTCTATGAGACCGGGGTCATTTCCCGGCTCAACATCTACGCCGAGCGCTGCGGGGTTGTGGAGGGCATGGCGGTGGCTGAGGCGGCCAAGCTGCTGTTGGACAACGATCCCGGCGAGGTGGACGAGGGCACCAAAATCCGCCGTGAGGTTAAGGCCACCACCGACAGCGGACGCCAGATCGTGGTCACCGACTCCATCGTGTTCGCCCTGCCCGAGGACTCTCGCAACGTGCTGGTCACCGCCGGCCACACTGGGCGGAGCGGCGCCGACTTTCTCTTGGAGGTGAGTCCCCATGGATTCATCTGCTCCGACGGGGGTCGCAGCAAGAACGACGCCGGCATCGCCGGTTTGGCCATCACCGAGGCCCACGGTCTGGCCGGAGCGTGCTGCGATGCGTGGAGTGCCCCGGTGGGCGATGCCTTCAAGGCGTACGATGAGGGGATCATCAGCGCGTGCAACCAGCCGGCCCGCGACCGGGGTGTCGAGGTGGGCATGTCCGTAAAGGACGCCGCCGCGGCCCTGCTGGGAGAGTGAGAAGGACTGAGTCAGATGTCTGAGCCGACGCCCATCGTGATCACCGGGGGAACGGTGATCGACGGCACCGGTACACCGCCCCAGCCCGACACGGCGCTGCTGCTGGAGGGTGACCGGATTGTGGCCGTTGGCCCTGATGCTGGGGCTGACCAGCCGAACGCCACCGTCATCGACGCCGCCGGATGCACGGTCATGCCCGGACTCATCGACGCCCACGTCCACTGCACCTTTGACGACGTGCAGTCCAACGACGAGCTGTTCTTCCACCGCGACCACACCCTGGCCGCGCTCATCGCCGCCCAGAACCTCCAAAAGCCGCTCCTGGCTGGGGTGACCGGGTTCTGCGATCCCGACACGCTGTTCTCCATGGGCCCATCGCTGCGCGATGCGGTTGACGCCGGCGTGGTGGAGGGCCCCCGCATGGCCACCGGGGTGCAGGCCCTGGTCACCGCAGTGGGCGGAACCGCCGGGCGCCTGATCCCCGACACCGGCGTGGTGGGGTATGCCCAGGTGGTGACCACCGTCGACGAGATGATCCAGATGACTCGCCGCCACATCAAGTACGGGGCCGACTGGATCAAGATCCACGCCACCGGGTCCATTCCCCGCCACCAGGGCGAGCTATTGGCCTGGAAGCCCGAGGAGCTGAAGGCGGTGTGCGACACCGCCCACGAGTTGGAAACCCCGGTAATGGCCCACGCCCGCTCAGCCGATAGCACTCGGGCCTGTGCCGAGGCCGGGGTCGATCTCATCCTCCACGCCTCGTTCATGGACGAAGCCGGGTTGGAAGCGGTGATCGACGCCGGGGCCGCTCTCATGCCCACCTTCACCTTCCTGGCCAATCTGGCCGACTACGGCCATCTGGTGGGCGCCGGGGAAGGCATGAAGGACGTGTTCCGGGGCGAGATCGAAGCCACCGCCAAGATGATGGCCAAGGCCCACGATGCCGGAGTGCCGCTGCTGTGTGGTTCGGAGTCGGGGTTCGCCCTCACACCCTATGGCCACTGGCACGCCCGGGAGATGGAGGTGCTGGTGGAGTCGGTGGGGCTGTCGCCGCTTCAGGCCATCGCCTGCGCCACCGCCAACGGGGCCATCGCCCTGCGCATGGAGGGCGAGGTGGGCACGCTGGCGCCCGGAATGGCCGCCGATGTGCTGGTAGTGGACGGCGACCCGGCCGCCGATGTCACCGTGCTGGCCGAAAGGTCCAACCTCCGCCAAGTGATCAGCCGCGGCCAACCGGTGGACTTGGACCGCCCCTGGCCCTCACGAGCGCCCATCGCCGGCGAGAAAGTGGCCAACTGGGCCGCCCAGATCCTCACTCGGGATCTGCTCAACATGGAGTGATTTTTTCGTAGCGAGCGGCTTGTCTGTTAGGGTTCCAAACTTGTGTACGTCCGATCAGTGCACATCCAACGATCTGGAGGGGTATCCATGTCCAAGCTCTTGAAGGTTCTGGCGTTGCTCTTTGCATTCGTCCTTGTGGCCGCAGCCTGTGGAAACGACGATGACGACGACGGCGCGGCGCCCGCGCCGGCAGCCACCGAAGCACCCGCACCCGCAGCGGAAGATGACGACGACCACGACCACGAACACGAGGACGACGACGACCACGAACACGAGGACGACGACGACCACGACCACGAAGAAGAAGAGATGGCCGACGAGATGCCCGGCGTAGTCGAAGAAGACGATGACATGGCCGAAGACGATGACATGGCCGAAGAGATGGTCGAGAGCTGCGGGGCCAACACCGACGGCGATGTGCGCGGTGTTGACACCGAGAACGGCGTGATCACTATCGGCACGTCCCAGCCGTTTACCGGTCGGGCCGCCGTCGCTGGCGAGGGTCTGTTGGGAGGCTTGCAGATGGCGGTGGACGAGGTCAACGCCGCGGGCGGCATCGACGGCTGCACCTTCGAGTTGGCCTGGGAGGATGACCGCTTCGAGATCGAGCAGATGGTCACCAACGTCCGCAAGATGATCGAGCAGGACAACGTGTGGGCGTTTGTGGGCACCGCAGGCTCGCAGGCCATCCCATCCACCTATCCCGACATTGAGGCTGCTGGCACCCCGCTGTGGGGACCGGTGTCGCCCGCCGACCAGGACATCCAAGAGGTGTACCTCACCAACCCGACCCGTACCGAGCAGGGTCGCATCTGCATCGACTACTTCGCCGAGCAGGGTGTGACCAAGGTGGCGGCCATCGGCCAGGACAATGAACTGGGCGAAGAGGCATTCAACGCCATTGATATTCAGGCGCCCGTCAACGGTATGGAGATCACGGCCAAAGAAGAGGTCGAGGTGCTCTCCGACGTGGTCGGCCCCGCCGTGCTGTCGGTGATCGACTCTGGTGCCGAAGCAGTGCTGACCGCGCTGGACAACGCCCAGAACGGCCTGGTGCTCGACCAATTCCATGAGGCCGGATTCGACGCCCTGGTGTGCTCCGATGCCGGTTCCTCCGGTGCCGGTGGCCAGAACACGGTGGGCTTGGCCAACCCCGAGGCTGCCGACGGCTACCTCGGTGCCCTACAAGTGGCACTGCCCGACGGTGACCACGAGTTCGTCCAGCACTGGAGTGCGCTGTGGGACGCCTATGACGGCCCCGGCAAAGATGGCGGCGCCCCCAACTTCAGCCTCCAGACCTACTCGATCATCACCGCATTCTTCGAGCTGTTCGACCGGCTGGACGGGGACTATTCCTATGAGAACTTCCACGCCACCGCCGAGGCGTTGACGAATGATCCCGTTCTGGTGCCCTCCATCCCACCGGTGGCCTGCGGGACACTGCCCGGCGGCCACAGCTGCGCTTCCGGTGCCGGCGTTGCTCAGTACGACGCTGCCACGGAATCCTGGAGCCAGGTCCGGGGCTTCCAGCAGCCAAATTCCTGATCTAGAGCAATCCCTGGGTCTAGCTGAAAACGGCTAGCCCCAGGGCTTTGCCCAGATGAGGGATTCCGACAAAATGCCTTAAGCGGCTGAGGGGGAACAGGAGTGGATCAACTCCTCCAGCAAATTGTGGTTGGCTTGGAGGCCGGCTCGAGCTACGGCCTCATCGGCCTGGCCATCGTGGTCATCATGAAGTCCACGGATGTTCCCAACTTCGCCACCGCGGAAATGGGGCTGGTGGCCGCCTACATGGGCTGGTTCCTGTCCGCTGACCCCGACAAGGGCGGCGTGGGCTGGCCCTTCTGGCTGGCCATTGTCCTCGCGTTGGCCTTTGCCGGGGTGTTTGGGGCCATCACCCAGTTCTTCCTGGTCCGTCCCCTGACCGGGCTGTCAACCCAACCCTTGGCGACGTTCTCCGCCCTCGGTCTGGGCTACATCAGCATTGGCTTCCTGAACAATGAGGGGCTTCCCACTTTCCTGGACTGGTTCCCGGTCACCAGCGAGGGATTCCCCCTAGCGGTGGCGGTGATCCTGGCCATCATTACCGCGGTTTTGACCTACCTGATGATGCGCTACTGGGTGAAGCCCCTCAGCAAAGTGGATCATTTTCCGCTGCTGCTGCTGACCATCGGTTTGACGTTCGCTCTGGGCTCTCTGATCGAAAACCTATGGGGAGCTACCCCGCAGCGTTTCGATGCTCCGTGGTCAGGCGAGACCTTCGACATCGGCAGCACTCGCATCGGTTGGGATCAGGTCGTCACCATCGTGGTGGGGTTGGCCATCGTGGTGGGTCTGGCGCTGTTCTTCCGATCCAAGTGGGGGGTGCGGATGAGGGCCATCGCCGAAGACGGGCCCACCGCCCGAATGCTGGGCATCAACGCCGGAGCAGTCTCGCTCATTGCCTGGGCCATCGGCATTTTCGTGGCCGGGGCCGCCATGATCCTAAACACCAGCTCAACTGTTCTGGAGCTGGGCAGCGCTGAAGGCCTGATTCTCAAGGGATTCATTGCCGCGGTGTTGGGCGGCTTCGTGTCGATGAGCGGAACATTCGCCGGCGGTCTGCTCGTTGGCCTGGGGGAGGCCTTGGCCGGCGGTCAGATCTCCACCAGCTTGCAGCCCACCATCGCATTGTTGGTGGTTGTAGTGGTGCTGCTGGTTGCCCCCGGCGGATTCAGCCGCACTGCCCGGACCCGGGAGGTGTAGGCGATGACAGCTGCCTCCGCTCCTCCCCGACCTCTTTACCCCCCCAAACCCCCTGGGCTTCGCCGATATCGGGAGCAGATGACCACTATCGGGGTATTCGTGTTCCTGGCGCTTCTGCCGTGGATTCCTATTCTCGGCTGGACCGACATCTTTGACAGCGGCAATAACTTCGGGCGGGGCAACCTGGCCTTTGTCTTTGCGTACGGCGCGGCCGCGGTGGGATTCAACCTGCTGGTGGGCTATTCGGGAACATTGGGCCTTGCGGTAGCCGGTCTCTTCGCCTTGGGGGCCTATGGCACCGCAGTGTTGTCGGCCCCCAGCGATGCCCGAGAAGCACTGTCCGGGTATGACTGGCCATTCTTTTTGGCTCTACCGGTGGTGTGCATTGCCGCCGCCATCATCGGCGTGCTGGTGGGCTTCCCCGCCGCTCGGCTCAAGGGCTTCTTCCTGGCCATCGCCACGCTGGCCCTCGGCGAGCTGATCGTCACCATCATCCGGCTCGACGATGACGTATGGAGCGGCCTGAAGACCAACGGCGGCACTGGCAAGCAGGTTCCCCAATTTCTTGTTCCCGGTCTCGACCGCATCCTCAGCGCCTACATGCTGTCGCTTGGGGCGCTGTTTTTGATGATGTTGGCCTACATCGTGCTTACCAACCGGCGGTTGGGCCGCACCCTGAAGGCGGTGCGCGACATCGACATCGCCACCGGTCCCCTGGGCATCTCGTCTACCTATTACAAGCTTGTCGCCTTTGGCCTGTCGGCCTTCGCCGCTGCGTTGGCCGGAGCCATGTGGGCCCAGAACAGCTCGTTTGCCAATCCATCCACGTTCCGCACCCGGCTGCTGGTGTTCTTGCTGGTGGTGCTGATTGTCGGCGGTCTGGGTCGCAAGTGGGGGCCGTTGATCGGCGCGATCTTCTTCGTGTTCCTACGTCAGAAGCTCCAGGACACCCAGAAGCTGCTGTTCTTGATCTTGGGTATCGCCCTGATCCTGGCCGTTCTGGTCTTGCCCAACGGGATCGCAGTGTTGCCCAAGCAGATTCGCGACAGCCGGTGGGTGAAAGACCTCCAGCGAAGGCTGGAGTCGCTGTTGGACTTCTCGACATGAGCGTCGTCGAAACTGCTCCGTCGGGTGCCATCCCCGCCGATTCGGTCGCTTCGCTCGCCGTGGACGACCTGCATGTGGCTTTCGGTGGAAACCGGGTGCTCTTGGGCGTCGACTTAGCATTCACCCCCGGTTTCAACGGGCTCATCGGGCCTAACGGGGCGGGCAAGACCACCGTATTCAACGTGATCTCCGGCTATGTCCGCAGCACTCAGGGTGCCGTTCGCCTGCACGGCGAGGACTTGCTGCACATGTCCCGCACCCAGCGGGTGAAGGCGGGCATTGGGCGCACCTTCCAGGCCCCTCGGCTGATTCTCGACGCCACCGTGATGGAGAACACGCTGTTGGGCCGTCACCATTTGTTCCGCTGGGGTCACTTCGCCGAGCTGTTGTTATTGCCTCAGCAGCGTCGGGAGGAGACCAAGGCCCGGCAGATCTGCATGGAAATGCTTGATCGCTTCGGCTTGGCCGATGTGGCCCATGAGGAGGCCGGCGCCCTGTCGCTAGGTTCGCAGAAGCTGGTAGAGGTGGCCCGGGCCCTGGTGGCCAACCCCACTGTTGTGCTGCTGGATGAGCCCGCCGCCGGATTGGGGGCCGACGATGTGACCGTGCTGCTGCGGGGTTTGCGGCAGATCCAGGTGGAGCGCAACCTGTGTGTGATCATCATCGAGCACGACCTGCAATTGGTGACCAGCCTGTGCCCCAAGATCAGCGTGCTGCATTTCGGCGAGATCATCTCTGAAGGCAGCCCTGAGCACGTGACTTCCGATCCCGCGGTCATCGAGGCCTATCTGGGCCACGGCTTTGAGGCTGAAAATGGCGGCGAGATTCACGAGGTGGACGGGCCTCTGTCGGAGCACCATCACATTGACCATGTGGAAGAGGAGAGTTCGTTGGAAGAGGTGTGGACCGACGACGACACCCCGGAGCAGGAAGAGCCGTCGTAGTGCTGCTCGAGATCAACGACCTGGTTTCGGGCTACGGCCGCCTCGAGGTGCTGCACGGAGTCTCGCTATCGGTGGAAGAGGGCGAGATCGTGTCGGTGCTGGGGGCCAACGGTGCGGGCAAGACCACTTTGCTGCGGGCCATCTCCGGGGTGTTGGACACCTGGTCGGGTTCGGTGGTGCTGGATGGGGAGAACCTGGGCAGCCTGGCCATAGAGCGACGGGCCATGCGAGGGCTCGGCCACTTGCCCGAGGGGCGGGGCATTTTCCAGAACCTGTCGGTTAAAGAGAACCTGGAATTGGGCTTGGGTCTGCGATCCGACGGCGCGTCCGCCATTCGCCAAGACCGCGACCGGCTGTTTGACCTGTTGCCCGCGCTGGCCGAGAAGATCGGCGAGCAGGCTTCATCGCTGTCGGGCGGACAGCAGCAGATGCTGGCGCTGGCCCGGGCCATGATCACCCGGCCCAAGCTTCTTATGATCGACGAGCTGTCCTTCGGCTTGGCCCCCAACCTGGTGGACCAACTGTTCGAGCTGGTGGTGGACCTTCGAGAAGAGGGCGGCACCACCTTCTTGCTGGTGGAGCAGAACGCCGGGGTACTGGAGGTATCCGACCGCACGTACGTGCTGCGCACCGGAAACAACGACATCAGCGGGCCCTCGGCCGAGCTGCGGGCCTCCCACGACCTGGTCCGCTCGTATCTGGGCCACTGACGCTGATGCCGGGCCTGGTGCCGCTCGACGACTTCTACCACTTCGGCATCGTGGTCACCGATCTCGATGCGGCCATGGCCGAGTGGACCGCCATCCACGGATTTGAATGGGGTCCCGTGCAGAACCGGGAATTTCTGGTGCGCCAGCCCAATGGGGTGGTGTTGGCCGAGTTCCAGTTCACCTACTCCATTGCCGGGCCGCCCCACATTGAGTTGATCAGGGGAGCCCCCGGCACAGTGTGGGATCCCTCCACCGCAGGCGGCGTGCATCATCTGGGCTATTGGAGCCACGATCTGGTGGCCGACGCCCAGCGACTGGCCGACGCGGGCTATGAGCCTCTGGCCTCCTATGACGCTGCCGATGGCCGACCGCTCGGCTTTACCTATCACTGGCTTCCCACCACAGGCCTGCGGGTGGAGCTGGTGGATGCCGACCGCCGCCAAGATTTTCTCAACTGGCTGGCCGGTGCCGATTTCCCCGCGGCCACCGACCGTAGTAGTTGAAAATCTGTCTACTACCGATAGACTAAATTTGGTGCCAAGCTTCCCCGCTCAAATTCGAAGTGCCGCGAGGAAGCGGGATGCCCAAACGAAAAGAGCTGGTGGCGCAGATCAAGCAACTTGCCGGGCTTCACGGAGCTGTTGCCCGACCGGTGCGCCAAGGCCGACATGAAATCTGGGAGTGCGAAGGACTCAGGTTTCCGATTCCAAGGCACCGTGAGATTGCTGAAGGCACTGCCGAGGTAATTATGAAGAGGCTGACCAAACACTTGGCGACACGATTGGGAGAGGAGAAGAGCAATGACTAGCAAGGTCTATGAAGTAGTAGCGACCCACTCCGGTGATTGGTGGACCATTGAGGTCGTCTCTGGACTTCCCAAAAGCATTCTCGGGGTGAGCCAGGCCCGTCGCCTGAACAAGGTTCCCAAGATCGCACGTCGACTGATCTCAGAGCTTCTCGATACAGATGTGGCTGACATTGAGGTGGATGTCCGAGTCTCCATGCCCGATGAACTCGAAGCAGCGGTCGACAATGCTCGACAGGCCGCGTCGGCTGAAGCCGAGGCTCATACTGCTGCTGCGAAGGCCCGTCGCGATGCCGCAGCCGCGCTGCTGAATGCCAATATGACAATGCGGGAGGCAGGCCAAGTTCTCGGCGTCTCCCACCAACGGATCAAGCAGCTCGCTGACCAAGCTGATCATTCAACAGCTTTCTGATTCCGACATGTGCCTCAACTACAGGCCAAGGGCATGTTCGACCGCGATCTGGCCGAAGCACAGGGCCTCTGACAGGTTGGAGCCGTCGCCGGGGTAGAGCAGGCCGGAGGCTTGGCCGAGTTCCCCCGCGCCGTACAGTCCGGGGATCGGGTCGCCGAAGGAATCCAATATGCGGCCGTGGCGGTCGCGGCGGGGACCTCCGGTGGTGTTCGATCCTCCGGGCCACAGCTCCACGCAGTAGTAGGGGGGCTCTGCTATCGGGACCATGGTGTCGGCCGGGCGCCCCCACGGATCGGGCTCGCCATTGCGGCACCGCTGGTTGTAGGCCTCCACGGCGGCGGCCGCCTGCCGGGCGGCGTCCTCGGTCATGCCTGCGGCCACAGCCGCCTCGGCGATGGTGGACCCCGGGGCGATCCAGCCCTGTTCGATTTCGGCGGTGTTGTCGTCGCTCCAGTCGTAGAGTCCTACGGCCACCGCGCCGAAGTGGGTGTAGGTGAGCGGCCCGGCCCGACGCCGGGATTCGTCGAAGAACCAGTAGCAGGGCACTCGGGGGTAGGTGTTGGTGGCCGGGTCGTAGGCCAGCAGGTCGTAGTAGAAGTCGTGGCGCAGCAGTGCTTGGTTGTGCTCGTTGGCGAACCGGTTCCCAGCCTGGTCGCAGATCACATAGCCGGGAGGGTCAATGCCGATGATGAAGTTCAGCGGCTGTCCGTTGTGGTCGAAGTGGCCGATGGCCCGGCCGATCATCTGGTTCATGTGCCACATGGAGGCCCCGACCCCGGCGGCCATGCGCACCCCATCGCCGGTGTTGTTGGGGTTGCAGTAGAAGTGCGCGGGATAAACCCGCAGGTGGTCTCGCTTGAGATCTTCGTCGAACTCGTAACCGCCGCAGGCCAGCACCACGCCGTATCGAGCGCCCAGAGCAATTGACTGGCCATCGCGAATGGCGGTCAACCCGGTTACCCGCCCGTCTTCGTCTTGGACTAGCCGAGCGGCAGCGGTGTCCCACCGGATGGGGACCTCCCTTTGGCCTACTGCGGCAGCCAGTCCCTCGAAGAATCGAGGACCCGCTCCGGCCGCGGCGGCCAAGCGCTCGCTCACCCCGCCGGGTTGCACGGCCACTATCGCCTCCGCGCCCTCGAAATCGGGATGCTCGGCCCCGGCGGAGGGCACCATGTCCAAGCCGCCGATGGCTTCTTCGAACCACCGCGACAGGCAGGCGGCTCGCTCGGCCCAGGCATGGGACACGTCGTAGGGCACCATGCCCGACGCGCACGCATCCAGATAGCGGGCCCCAGCCTTCACGTCGGTCACCGTCATCACCATGCCCCCCGACATCCGAGTGGACGGGGTGTGGCGGTGCTCGGGGCACTTCTCCACCAGCACCACCGAGGCGCCGGCATCGCTGGCGGTGATGGCCGCGGCAGTGCCCGCCGCGCCGAACCCCACCACCACCACGTCGTAGGTATCGTCGAACATCAGAAGTCCCCGCCGTCGAGGGTTACCGTCTGACGGACGATCATGCCGTCGGCCACCTCAAACCGATCGGTGCCCGAGGTCCCGTCGCCGGGGCCGCCGACCAGGGTCCAGGTCACCGCCACCAGCGCGCCCTCAAGTCGTGGCTCGGCGAATTCCACCCGGCCGTTGCCCAGTCGCACCGGCACGGTGGTGAAGTAGTCGGCGATGGCGTCTTTACCCTGGTAGGTCGCATCCCGCACCAGCACCGCGGCGGCGTCGTAGTCGGCGGCCATTGCCTCGGGGTCGCCGGTGTGAACTGCGTTGAGGTGGTCCTTGACTGTGGTAAGCGGGTCACGCATTGGTGATGCCGAGGCTAAGGCCCCCGTCCACCGTCAACACGGATCCGGTAGCCCATTCAGCAACGATCAAGTACTCGAACGCCTCGGCAATCTCGGTAACGGTGCCAATGCGCCCCAAGGCGTGAGCTGGCCCCAGCCCCTCCAAGCGGGCTTTGGCCTCGTCGTCGCCCATCAGCCCGGCCCGCTGGTTTATTTCTGTGAACACCGCCCCCGGCCGCACACAGCCCACCCGGACCCCCTGAGGGCCCAGTTCTGCGGCCAGCACACCGGTGAGCGCCTCCAGCGCTCCCTTGGTGGCGGCGTAGGGGGCCACGCCGGGAAAGGCCCGCTGGGTGTGTACCGACCCCACGAACAGCACACATCCCTGTCGTTCTCGCAGGTGGGGCAGCGCCTCGCCCACCAGCATCATCCCCGCCACCACATTGGTGTGGAACACATCGAGCAGTGACTGTTCGTCGAGTTCATCCACCGGACCGCGGTACATGTTGCCCGCGTTGCTGACTAGGGCGTCCAGCCCGTCGCCGTGCTCCACCGCAGCCTCGATCATGGCGGTGCGGTCAGCGGCCACCGTCACGTTCCCGGCCACGGCTCGGCATCGATTCCCGAGACGAGCGGCCACTTCCTCCACCCGGTCTGGGCGACGACCGGTGATGGTCACCCGCGCCCCCCGCCCGGCCAAGTGCTCGGCCGCCCCCGCGCCGATACCCGAACCGCCCCCGGTGATCAATACGGACAACCCGTCAATGGGCTTCATTGCCCTGCAACTTATAGGGAGCGGCACCGGGGTCTAGGGTCATGCCATGGCCTACCGGGTGGAGATTGACCAGGACGAGTGCATGAGCTCGGGGAGGTGCGTGGCCGACTATCCCGCGGCCTTCGCCTTTGACGACGACGAGCTGGCCACCGTTCTGTCCACCGCGGGGAATCTCACCGACCAACAACTCCTCCGAGCCGCCCGCAACTGCCCCTCCCGGGCCATCCAGGTATTCGACGACAACGGCAACCTCTTGGAGTGAGTCTGGTCGCCGCTGTTCATCGCCACCACCGCTGATTCACAGACGGACCACTAAGGTTTGCGCTCGTGACGAAATCGATCATTGTGACGGGGGCTGGACACGGCATTGGCGCCGAGATAGCCCGACAGGCGGCGGGGAGCTACCGGGTAGGGGTGTTGGACATCAACGGCGAAGCCGCTGAGCAGATAGCGAAGTCGCTCCCCGATGCAGTGCCCTTGGTGGCGTCGAGCACCGACTCCAGCGCCGTCGAAGCCGCGCTAGACGCCTTCGGCACCCCTGATGCGCTGGTCAACAACGCGGGCATTGTTCGCTTCACCCCACTGGTCGACCACTCAGAGGACGACTGGCGAGCAGTGGTGGATGTGAACCTCACCGGTCCATTCGTGTGCGGTCGAGCGGTGGCCCGCCGGATGATTGGCGAAGGCCGCAAGGGGTCGATCGTCAACATCGCCTCCATCAACGGGATCGCTCCCGGTCCCAATTCGGGGGCCTACAGCCCAACCAAGGCCGCGGTGATCCAGCTCACCCGACAGATGGCCATTGAATGGGGTCCAGCCGGCATACGGGTCAATTCAGTGGCCCCCGGCATCATCGATGACGGCATGTCGGCGCCCGTCCTGGCCGACCCGGAAGTGCGGGCCACCCGATCGGCCCGCACCCCCAGCCAGCGCCTGGGCACGGCCGACGACATCGCCAAAGCGGTGATGTGGCTGTGCTCGCAAGACGCCGAATACGTCAACGGCCACAATTTGGTGGTGGACGGTGGTGTGGTGTCGACCGTGCTGGCCGGAATGCCCCGCCCGGCGTCCATTGACGGCATTGACCAAGAAAACTGATCCGCCAAACCTGACCCAAGGAGGAAAACCCGATGGCAGAGTTCACCCTCACCCGGTTCGACGATGTTCGCGACGGCTATCGGCAAAAGGGCCTAAAGCAGGCGCTTTACGATGCTGCCGGGGTGATCATGGCCGACACCTTGCTCACCCTGTGGGGAGACGATCACCGCCGCCGCCGCCGCCTGGAGAATCGGCTGTTTCGGCGGGAGACGTTCGAGCACTATGAACGGGATCTGCTGCCCATCGCAGTGGACGCAGTGCTAGATCCCGCCGCGGCCGCTGGACAAGGCGACGTGGTGCCTTTGGCCCGGCGGATCGTGGTCAACCTCACCGCCGCCGCCGCTGGGGTCGACTACTCGGAGGGAACGGCAGAGGAAACTGATCGGCTGTACTCCTATGCGGTGAAGTTCAGCGAGGGGGCCACTGCGGTCCACAGCACCAGAGACCCTGAGGAGCTGAGGGCGGAGGTGGCCGAGGCCCTAGAGCGCTGGGACGAGGAGTTCTTCGCCCCGTCACTGGCCCGCCGCACCGATCTCTTCGAGCGGTTCGTCGCCGGGGAAATCTCCGAAGAGGACCTGCCCCGCGACGTGCTCACCGTGCTGGTTCGCAACCAGGACTCCCTGGACCTGCCCCGCGACGTGGTCCGTCGGGAGGTGGCCTTCTACATGCTGGCCGGAATGCACTCCACTGGGGCGGCCACGACCCATGCCGTTCACGGCGCCTTCGGTTGGTTCGACGACCACCCCGAAGACCGCGTCCGCATGGTTGAAGACCCGGTGTTCCTCCAGCACTGCGTGCATGAGTCCATGCGGCTGCACCCGGCCAGCCCGGTGGCCGGCCGCGAGGCGGTGGAGCCGGTTACCCTGCGCGATGGCACCGAGATGGCGGTGGGCGACACGGTGATGTTCGACCTGTGGTCGGCCAATCGGGACACCGAAGTGTTCGGGGCCGACGCCGACAGTTTCAACCCGCTTCGCACCATTCGAGACGACGTGCCCCGTTGGGGCCACACCTTCGGCGGGGGCCGCCATGCCTGCATCGGCATGGAGCTCGACGGCGGCGTGCCCGCCGATGAGAACACTGGGGCGCCCATCCTGCTGGGCACGGTGGCGCTGATCCTGCGGGGCCTTCTGGCCCGCGGTGCACAGCGCGACCCCGACAATCCGCCTCAGCAAGACCCCAACATCGCCCGGGTCTGGTGGGGCACATATCCCGTGCTCTTCTGATTGGCGGATCACTGATGGACGGGCCGACTGGCGAGCTTGAGGACCGGAGTCTGCGCCCGCTCACCGGAGAATTCTGGGCGGCGGTCGACCGGGAAGAGCTGGTTCGCCCGGTGTGCAGGGACTGCGGCCGTAGCTTCTTCGTCCCCCAGTTCGCTTGCCCGCAATGTCAGAGCACCAACTGGGCCTATGAGCCCAGCAGCGGACGGGGCCGGGTGTACAGCCACACCACGGTCTACCGCCCGCCCACTCCCGAGTTCGACGCCCCCTACGTACTGGCCGACGTGGACATAGAGGAGGGATGGCACCTGCTCACCTGGATCGTGGGGTGCGAGTCCGAGGACGTGGCCATCGACATGACGGTGAGCGTCCGCTTCGTCGTCGGCCCCGACGGGCACCGGCTTCCCGCGTTCGCCCCCGATGAGGCGTCCCGGTGAACGTCGGCTTGGCCTTCGCCCGCAACGCGACCCGCCATCCCAAAGATCCCGCCGTATTCGGCGGGCGGGAGCTCACCAACCGACAGCTCGACGAGCGCTCCAACCGCATCGCCAATGCCCTGTTCGGGGCCCATGGCCTGGCCAAGGGCGACCGGGTGGCTCTGCTGGTGGCCAACCGCCCGGAGGTGGTGGAGGTGCTGGGCGGCATCACCAAAGCCGGCGGCTGCTATGTGGGGTTGAACTTCCGCCTCGGCTCGGTGGAGTTGGAGCAGGTGTTCGACAATGCCGACCCGGTGCTGGCCATTACTGACTCCGAGCATCGGGACCAGCTTGACGGCTTCGACCTACCGGTAATCGACATCGACCGCGACCTCGACGCCCTGGCCGACGCCGCCTCGGCGGACCCTCCCGACACGCTGCATGAGGTCCGCCCCGAGGACGACTTCTGCATCGTGTACACCAGCGGCACGACCGGGCGGCCCAAAGGGGTGTATTTCGACCACGCCCGAGTGCTCCAGCACGCCACCGTGGCCTGCCTGGAATACGAGATCGACCGCCACAGCCGCTATCTCATCCAGATCCCCCACAACTCCAGCGTGAACATCACCATCCTGCCCTGCCTGATCATCGGGGCGGCCCAGGGGTTTATCGACAGCCGCAACTTCGACCCGGTGAGCTACGCCCGCATGGTGGAAGCCCATGGGGTAAGCCACTCGTTTCTGGTGCCCACCCAGCTGATGCGCCTACTCGACCGCCTCGAACGGGCCGACGACCACAAGCTGGGGTCGCTGCGCACGCTGGGCTACGGCTCGTCGCCCATCTCTCCCGACCGCCTGGCTGAGTTGGTGGAGCGCTTCGGCCCGGTGTTCAACCAGCTCTACGGCATGGCCGAGATCGCCTCCATCGGCACCATCCTGCGCAAAGAAGACCATGTGCGGGGCTTGCAGGAGCGGCCCGAGCTGCTGTCGTCGTGCGGGCAGCCGTCGTATGCGGTGGACGTTCGGGTGGTGGACCCCGACGGCCGCGACATCTCGATAGGGGAGCGGGGCGAGGTGATCTTCGGCGGCCCCCATGTCATGAAGGGCTACTTCCGGGATCCCGAGCGCACCGCCGAGGCATTGCGAGACGGGTGGATGCACAGCGGCGATGTGGCCGAGGTCGACGAGGAGGGCTTCATCTACATCGTCGACCGCATGAAGAACCTCATCATCCGAGGCGGGCTCAACATCGCCCCCACCGAAATAGAGAACGTGCTGTACCGCCATCCGGCGGTGTTGGAGGCGTCGGTGATCGGCGTGCCCGACCCCGAGTGGGGCGAGGCCATCGTGGCCGTGGTGGCCCTCAAGCAGGAGGCGTCGGCCGACGACCAAGAGTTGCGACTGTGGTGCCGCCAGTCGGAGCTGACCTCCATCAAGATCCCCGAGCGGGTGGAGTTCACCGATTCGCTGCCCAAGAACGCGGTGGGAAAAATCGCCAAGGAGGAATTGCGAGCCCGCTATTGGGGAGAGGGCCGGCGGGTGTGAGCGGCACCCATCCGCTGCACCGAGTGGCCATCGTCGGGGTGGCGGCCACCGAGATGGCCCGCCAGCTCGACACCACCTCGGCGGAGGTGTCCCTTCGGGCCGCGTTGGCTGCCCTCGACGACGCCGGACTGGGTGTGGCCGATGTCGACGGGGTGGCCGCTCGCTGGCCCGGGCCGGGAGGAGCCGTGTTCCAGCCCGGCTCCGCCGACTGGGCCGAGGTTTTCGGCCAGCCACTGCGCTGGGTGTGCGACACCTATCCCCAGGGCGTGCCCGGCGCGCTGGACGCCGCGGCCGCGGTGGCCGCTGGTTTGTGCGAGACAGCGCTGGTGTTCGGGGGGCAGGCCGGGGTCATGGGCGGGTCGGCGGTGGCCGACTACACCCGGCCCGATAACGAGTTAATCGCCTGCTGGGGTTCGCTCACCGCGGCCCAGTTCGCCCTGGTGGCCCAGGTATACCGGCACCGCTATACCCCCGACCCCGAACAGTTGGCTGCGATCGCCGCCGCCATCCGCAACGCCGGGTCGGCCAACCCGGCGGCGGTTATGGCCGGACGGGGTCCTTACACAGCCGCTGACGTTCTGGCTTCGCCGATGGTGGCTGAACCGTTCCGGCTGCTCGACTTGTGCCTGGCCACCGAGGGAGCCGCGGCCATGGTGATCACCACTGCCGAGCGGGCTCGGGATCTAGCCCAGGCGCCGGTGGCCATCCTGGGCGGGGGATCGGAGTGGCACCGCCAGCAATACGTGAACCCGCCCCGCTACGACGTGGTCTGGGGGTTGGGGGCCGACGCTGCCCGGCGGGCGTTCGAACTGGCCGAAGTAGGGCGACAGGACGTTGACGTGTTCGAGCTCTATGACATCAACACCTACGAAGTGGTGCGCCAGTTCGAGATGCTGGGCCTGTGTGCTGAGGGTGAGGGGGCCGAGTACTTGTGGGAGGCGGGCGTCGGGATTGATGGCCGCCACCCCCTCAACACCGACGGTGGCCTGCTCAGCTACAGTCACATCGGTTGGGGCGGCCCCACCCTGAAGATCGTCGAGGCCGTACGCCAAATCCGGGGCACCGCTGGTCTCGGCCAAGTCGTCGATGCCGAGGTCGCCCTGGTCACCGGTGCCGGCTCCGGCGCCCAGTATCACAACGTCATGATCTTGGGCCGGGGGTAGCTGCGCTCGGCTAGTCCGTCGCCCAATCCAGCTCGGTCTTCATGGCCTCCTCCCCGCGGCGGCCGATAGTCAGTAGGCGGGGGTCGTTGGAGTGGCCGTCTAACCAAGCCCGGATGGCTCGCATTGAGGCGGTGAAGGAGCGGACCCGCTCGAAGCGGGCGGCATATTCCAATCGCTCCTGATCGAGGGGGTGGCCGTAGTCGGTGGAGTCCTCGATCAAGCACCAGCCGGAAAAGCGTTGGGTGAATGCCACATCGCACATCGGGTCGCCGGGCCAGACTCGTTCCCAGTCCAGAATGCCGCCCAGTTCGCCCGGTCCAGTCCAGCTCAGGTTGGCAAACCGAAAGTCGCCGTGGCACCACACCGCAGGCTCGTCGCAGTCGGGGCGGTGCGACCGCAGCCATCCTAACGCCGCCTCGAACTCGGGGTGCCGGTTGGGGGCGGCCCGCCGATAGACAGCCTCGGTGCGATCGAGCTCAGTGTCATAGCCCTCGGCCACCGTCATCGGCGCGGTCAGATTGTGGAGCTGGCCTAACGCCTTAGCCGCAGCCGCGGTGTACTCCGGACGGCGCTCGGTCACGTCCCCGAGTCGCAGCACCTGGCCCGGCATCCGGGTGTGGACGCCGAACGGCTGGCCGATGGGATTGTCGAGGTCGGGCTGCACGGCCAACACCTGGGGGGCGGGCACTACCCCCTCAACCCGGCGCAGGTTGGCCGCCTCCACCTCCGGGTCATAAGGGTCGAGCGGACCACCCCGCGGCGCCACCCGCACGATCACGTCGTCTACCCCCAGCGTTACCCAAGAAAACCCCCGGCTGAGCCGCTCGACTCGGGGGTGAGGGTTGGCCCCGTCCATCACCTCTGCGACTGCTCTCCCCACTGCGGGTGGCGACAAGTCCACTGAATGAGCGTACCGGGGTGGCACAAGGTCACTTGGCCCCAACCACGAGGCCACTTATGCCGCCCAGTAACGTCGCCGGGAGTGTTGGGCGGGCGAGCCAGATGAATGCACAGGCAAACACTGGCCGTGGCCTGGCCGTGGTGGCGGCCAGCATGCTGGCACTGGGTGTCGGGTCAAGCCTGGGCTTCTTCCCCGGCTATTTCGTCGCCGCGGTGCGAGACGACCTCGGCATTTCCCGGGCCCAGGTTGGGCTGCTGGTGAGCCTGCATTTCGGCTGTACTGGATTGGGATCGATTATCGGAGCCCGGATCACCGAGAAGATCGGAACCCGCACCGCAGTCGTTGCCGATCAGTTGACCGTAGCGGTGGCTGCGTGGTCTGCCGCTCTGCTCGATAGCTATGCCGCTTTGATCGGGGCCGCGGTATTCGCCGGTTTCGGCTACGCCCTGACTAACGCGGCCACCAATGAAGCGGTAGCCGCTGCGGTGCCGGAAAGCCGTCGCACGCTGGCGTTGTCGGCCAAGACGTCGGGAGTGCCGACGATGGCACTGATTAGCGCAATCTTGGTGCCCTGGGCTTCCGATCGCTGGAGTTGGAACCTCATTCTCATGATCGGCGGGACCATCGCCGCTGTGAGTGCACTCATCGCCACAGCGGTCATTCCCGACATCCGCTCTTCTCGGCTGCGGGTCCAGCGCCAAGGGTCGGTCCTACCGAAGGGATTCTGGTGGTTCGCAGTATCGGCCTTCTTCTTGGTGGGATCCTCTCAGCCGCTTTTTTCTTGGGCCGTGCCGTACTTGGACGAAGCCCTGGGCACCTCCAAGCCGGTGGCGGGCGCTATCGCCGGAATTGCCGCCGGACTGGGCGCGGTTTGCATGTCGCTGACCGCGTTACGGGCCGACTACCTCGGCCGAACTCGCCGGGTGCCGCTCATCGTCGGGCTGTGCGTGGTGCTGACCGCGTCGCTTCTTGTGACCATGAGTGGCCTGACGCTAGGTCTGGCCGTGGCCACCGTCGGGCTATTTGCCGGTTTCATCGTCCAATTGGCGGCCATAGGCGTCATGCACGCCGCAGTGGTAGATCGGGCCCCGCAAGCCGTGGCCCGAGCCACTGGTGTCACGATGACCGGCTATTACATGGGCGCGCTGGCCACCCCAGTGAGCTTCGGCGCATTGGTCGACTGGCTGGGCACTTACACCTGGGCCTGGCTAATCATGGCACTGGGCAGCACCGCAGCTGCCGCCTGCTTTGCCCGCGCCAACCGAGTGGGCGATGTCGGACCTTGACCTATGGCCAGGCGACGACCAAGCTCGCTGAGCGGATTCCACAGGACTGACACAATGAGCTACGGGCACGTTCTGGCGCCGATTGAGATCAATGGGCTGGAGATCAAGAACCGCGTTGTGCGCACCGCCCACGGCACCAACATCGGCCAGGGAAGGGTCACCGACGAGCTGATCGCCTACCACGAGGCCCGCGCCGCAGGCGGGTGCGGGCTCACAATTTTGGAGGCAGCTTCGGTGCATCCCACCGACATGGGCACGTTGTGGCTGCACAATGCCTCGGTGGTGGACGACTATCGCCGGTTGATGGACCGCTTGGCGCCCTACGGCATGGCGGTGTTCCAGCAACTCGGGCACCTGGGCTACGAGGGGGTGACGGCTGACGGCGGACCGCCGTGGTCGGCATCGGAGCTGGCCGGGCCTAGCATCCGGCGTCCGGCCAAAGCTATGGCTCAAGACGACATTGATGAGCTGGTCGATGCCTTCGCCCAGGCAGCCCGGTGGTCGATTGAAGGCGGCCTCAATGGGGTTGAGGTCCACATTGCCCACGGCTACCTGCTCCAGCAGTTCATGTCGCCGACCACCAACCAGCGCACCGACCGCTACGGCGGCTCGTGGGAGAACCGCATCCGGCTGGCCCGCGAGGTGGTGGCCGCGGTTCGAGAAGCGATCGGCTCGGAGGTCCCGCTGGGAGTGCGGATCGGATCAGAAGCGGTGGGCGACGGGGGAGTGACCGAGCACGATTGCGCCGAACTGGTGAAGGTGCTGGCTGACGACGACCTGATCGACTATGTGAACCTCACCTACGGAAGCTGCCTGCGGCCCCACAAGATCATGGGCGGGATGCACGAGCCGCCTGGCTACGAGCTGGAGGCGGCTGCTCCGGTGGTGGCCGCAGTCGATCTGCCCGCCATCGTGACCGGCCGATTCCGCACCCTGGCCGAGGCTGACGAGCTGATTGCCGACGGAGTGGCCGACATGGTGGGGCTCACCCGAGCCCAGATCGCCGACCCCGATCTGGTGGTAAAGAGCATCGAGGGCCGGGAGGCCGAGGTCCGTCCCTGCATCGCCGGCAACGACGGCTGCGTGGGCGGCCTCAACCGGGGCCGCCTCTCCTGTGCCGTCAACCCCGCGGTGGGCCGCGAACTGGAACACCCGCCCGCAGGTCCGAGCCCCCAACGACGGATTGTGGTCGTCGGCGGCGGACCCGGTGGCATGGAAGCGGCCCGCCTGGCTGCCGAGCAGGGTCATTCCGTGGTGCTGTTCGAGGCCCGCAACCGCTTGGGCGGAGCCGTCCGGCAGGCCCAAGAGCTGCCCACCCGGGCGCTGCTGGGTGACATCTGCGACTGGCAGGAACGAGAACTAGCCCGCCTCGGCGTCGATGTGCGGTTGAACCAAGCCGCTGACGGGCAATCCATCATCGCAGCCCGTCCCGATCTGGTGGTGGTGGCCACCGGTGCCACCGGCGCCGAGATCCCCGACATCAGCACCATGCCCAAGAGCGCCAATGCTGTGGTTGACGACCGATTCGGCGGCTACGAGGCCCTCGGCCTGGCCGAATGGCTCGCAACCCAGGACCTAGCCGTCACGCTGACCACCCCCGACCGCCGGGTCGCGGCCAACGCCCTGCTCGACCTGGTAGTCCAACCCGCCCTGGAGCGCCTGCAAGCCCTCGATGTCGCAATCCAGACCAAAGTCGACACTCCGCCCGAGGCCGACCTAACCCTCACCGTGGCCAAACACCCCCACGACCTTCTATCCGCCGATCTCGCCGCCGCCAGCCTAAACGTTCAAGTCGTCGGCGACGCCCAAACCCCCGGCACTATCCTCACCGCCATCGCCCACGCCCACCGTATCGGCTTTGGCATCTAGTCACCGCGGAGCCGGAAGAGGGGTCGGCTGCTCTGGGTCTCGCTCGTAGAACTGTATGTAGAACTGGGCGTCTTCTGAGGGCTTGATATGGTGGTAGATGTCGGGCGCGATCACCACACGGCTGCCAGCGACGGCGGAAACGTTCCGGGATGTTTCGTCGACGAACAAAACCGTTCCCTCCAACACCACGAGTTCGGCCCAAACCGTGGTGCGGTGGTCCTTGGCCAGAGCTGGAGGCATCGACTCAGCGGTGAAGGTGGGGGTGCGGCGACCTGGCACCGCCGCGATCGGGATCTCCACCCCACTGCTCTCCACCTCGTTGCTGCCTTCTTGCGGCGACACCATTGCCACTTCCACCCAATTGCTCGGTAGTGATACTCCCACACCAAGTGCCAAGACTGGCTGATTCACAAGTCCCAACTAGCCGCGCACTTAGCCGTCCTGTTCTGTAGAGCGGATGAAGGAAGCCAGCGGGTTGAGGTCGTGGGCCCAGAAGATGGTTAGGTGCTGGTCTTGAGCTTGTTCGAGATTGTGGGTTTTGAAAATGCCTGACAGGACGGCGCTGGGGACGGTGGCCCCGCTTCCGAATTCCTCGATCCAGGCGGAGGCCTTGGCGGCGGCGTCATTGTTGAGCCGCTTTACGGAGTTAGTGGACGAGTTAGACACTTTGCATTCGATGGGCATGCACCGTCCATCGTGCAGCCTCACGATCAGGTCTGCCTTTCGAGTGCCGAACCTTGCTTCTCCGCAAAATTCACCTGGTTCTGGAGCATTGAGCAACCCGGGGAAGACGGTCCGCGGTTCGACTTCGGTCATGCCCGCTTCCCTGAGGCGGGCCTTCACCGCCTCTTCCTGGTCCTTCGACTGCATACGACGGGCGGTTTCTACCCGTCGGGTGGCCATGAGGGCTGCCGTTGCCAATGCAGCAGCATCCTGTTCGGAATGTTCGGGTCGGCGACCTTGGCTGATCCAGGGGAACCGCTTGGGGTCGAGTCCCTGAAAGATAGTGTCAGCCACTCGAATAGCCGCTTTAGCGTCTTCGAGCAGCACGCGGGGAGCCAGCGAAGTGTCGGCAAGTTCGACCAGATCGTCGGCCGAGATAGGCGGGCCGACTACATAGCGCAGAACCTCTAGCAGGTCGGGGTTAGCGAGTACTTCCAAAAGCTCAGGATCGGGTGTCTGGCTGCCAGGAATGGCTGCCAGCCGCGAGAGCCCGTCTGTCTTCTCCATCAACTCCCTTACGTATCCGAGGCATTTGGTAAAGGTCTCGGAGTACACGCCTTGAGATTCATTGAGCCGTTGGGAGCGGAAAATCTCTCTGGCCAGATCGCGTTGTTCGTCGAACTCCTCAGTAGTCCAGCGGGGTGGATCTGCGAGGCTCACGACGACAGATCGGCCAGCAATGCGGGGTTGGGAACGGGGATGCGCTCCATCTCCGTGGGCTCGAATTTGGTCAGCCCGCCTGCGTATGTCCTTCCCTGTGCCACAGAGACGCCAGATCTCAACGACGCGGCTAGGGCGTCCAATAGATCGCCGGCTATGGGTTCTCTTGGGTAGATGCCGTGGGCGACATTGACGTGTCGGGCCCCAACGAGGTTGCGGACGAACGCCGGAGGACGTCGGGCCATATAGGTCGCCAGGATCGGGGCCGGAGACCGCAGCCTCACCGACCACCAGGGATTTCGATGGCGGGCAACATAAGACGAACGGGCGCCGTCTCGCTCCGCCAGCCGCAAGAATCGCTCTACTAGAACGCGTTCTTCGTCATCGAGTTCTTCCAAGTCGGCGGGCAAGTCGATGACGGCCCGGAGGCCGGCGAAGCTCGACAGCACACCGTCGGGCGAGTCGAATAGCTCCCTGGCCTTGGTCACAGACGGGAATAGCGCCCTTGTTGGCAGTGCGGGATCATTGGCCTTGGTGATCCAGGTGGAGTTGGCGCCGGTAACCGCACCCCGATGCACCCGACAGAGTTCCCCGAGCGGGACGTATCCCTCGGGTACCGGCGGGGCCGATGTCAGCAGCGGCGACCACCTCTTCTCCTGCTTCAGCCTCTGCTTGCCTACTCTGCGTCCCCGGGTGAGGTTGGCGAGGTCTTCCACCTTCTTGACTCGGCGCATCTTGACCGAGGAAGCATTCGAACCGACTTCAAAACAGATCACCGATGCTGTTGTTGCTGTGCCCTCGAAGGGCATCGCCTCTGGAGCGACGACGTGGACAGACTCGCCGCCCAGCCCGTCGGTGAGCATCCCGCGAAGCAGCCGCCCGTAGTTGACGTCCATCCACTCGGCCGAAGTGATGAAGGCACCGAGGTCTCCTGGTCGTGCATGAAGCAGCGTGGCCAAGAAAAAATGGATGTGCATACCGGCGAGGGCGCTGACCGGCAAACCGCGGCTGGCCGCACTGCTAGTCAGCCACTGCTTCCACCGGGGTTCAATCTGGTGGTGGCGAACGTATGGTGGATTGCCCACAAATGCGGTCACCCCATCACATCGGCCGAGATCGGCTTGCCGGTAGTCGTCCACAACTACGTGGGACCGATCATCGAGACCTGCCGCCGTCAAATTGGCACGACACAACAGCGCGGCCAGCGGGTCTAACTCGACCGCCACCAACGAAGCATCGGAGAAGGTCCGCCCGGCCTTCAGGGCGAAACGCCCCGACCCTGAGCCGGGATCGACAATTCGAGCGGGGGACTCCTTAGCGGAAATCCAGCCAACCATCGCATTCACGATCTCAGGAGGGGTGTACACCGCACCCATAGAACGTCGCTGCCGGGCGGACCGCAGCCGCACGAACGCATTCCCCAAGGGATCACCTCCCTGCTGGATGGCATTGACAAGATCGCCGATGGTGCCGTCGGAAACCTTGCTAGCTGCGTCAACGAGTTCGTTCTCGGTCTTGGAGAGATCGGCAAGTGAACCGTTGCAAGTGACAGCCCAAGCCAACCCAGCCAGTTCTTGCTCTGACTCCACCCGCGCCGTCACTTCGAGGGGATCATCATGGTCCACCAGCTTCATCTGTTTGAAGTCTGACATAGCAGGTCTCCTGACCAGCGGATGCGAGTTGCTAGACCTACATGATCCCGATTTGAGTGACAATTCAGACAACTGCCGCTTCTTGGAAGCGCAGGAAGTGCCGACGGGTCGATGCCTCGCCCAGGTGTTGAGCGGCCGAGGACTCTACTGGAACGACACGAACACCGGGTTGGGGGAGAGTTCCAGGACTTGTTCGGGGGTGGCCATAGGAGAGTCTTCGTCGTAGAAGTTCTTCCAGCCCCAATGGAATTGGTGAGCGTCGTCCATGGTGGTTAGGGCGTCCCAGGTGCTGTATTTGGCCCGCATAGAGCCTTGGCCGTCCATGTGGATGAGGACCGCCAGCTCGGGAGGAGTCTCGATGGCGGCACGGTTGGTGATCATGGAGTAGCGGAATTGGTGGACGATCAGCAGTTTCTGGGGGAGGGCATGCTCCCGTACGAGCCCGGCCAGCCATTCCACCACCTGGTTGATCTCGGCCGCGTCCACTGTGCCGATCTGCTGTAGGTGTACCTCGTGGGGCTTGAGCCTCCACTCGGGATCGAGGGCCAGGCCGACGTGGGGGAGGAGGAGGAACTCCTCGTAGACCTTCGCCTGCGACAAGAAGTCGCTTCGTCCCGACTGTAGGTCCAGCACCACGTACATGTCGTTGGCGGCCGCGGTCTCGATCCACGGCCTGATCACATCCCGAGCGGTCATCGCCGAATAGTCCCCGTCGCTTCCGGGGCCAGCCGATGCAACGGTGGCGATGATCTCAAAGGTGGGCAGAATCACTGCGCCGTCGGCGTCGTAGCTCTGGGCGATGGAACGAAGGCGCTCGGCGCCCTCCTGGGGACCTTGTTCACCCAGCACGCCAAGTCCTGAAGTCGATGGATGGCCGTATATGGCCACCATGCGGCGATCAATTTCTGAGTCGAACATGAGCAGACCGCCGCCGGGAATCTGATGGCCCTGGCGGATCACCTCCAGCTGCCACAGAGTGTCCTCGCTGAGTCCCGGAGCCAACTCCACCTCTGAGGCATCGAGGATCTTCTTGATGGTCTGGGAGGGAAGGCCTCGGAGGTCGCCGGTGGCGACGATCACCGTGTTGCCGATCTGGTGGCCGTGGGCCGCCAAAGTTGCAGCCTGCTCGTCGTTGGCCACCAGCCACACGCGCTCAGGCGTCGCCAACGGTGTCGGTGTTGCTGCCTGCCCCGCTACCGCGGCCGGTTCGAGGTTGAAATCGGCCAAGGTGACGCGGTTGTCGCCAAGATCGAATCCGACAGTTACGAGCTCAGCCCCAGATGAGGAGGAGGCACCTTGAGTTGTTGCCGCCGCTCCGACAATCGACGAGGCCGTGTTCGAATCGCTGGCCAGGCCGTTTCCTGCCGCTAAAGATGTGTGGGTGTCCGTTGACGCATTCCCCACCGGCAGGCAAGAAGAGGCAACCGCGGCTAGGGCAATGACACCCACCAGCCGGGCCACCCGGCAGCCGGTCATGCGCTTTGTTTTGGGGGCTTGAGGACCCCCCAACGATTCCCAGACGCAAGTCTTGGGACCAGGGCGAAATCGCACCAATGGCTCCTTCAGATTCCATCAGGCTTTGGCGCCAATCAGCGCAAGACCTGTTACGAAATCCGCATGCCCTAGTCCGAACCCGAGTTACCGGGCAAGTACCCCCTACAAAGCGGCAGCCAACATGCTAGCGGAACAGCAAGTATCTCGAAATGGCAATCGACAAGATTCCGAACGCGGGATCGCCTTCGACCGGAAGGAGCCCGGTGGTTCGCTGGTCTGTCAGGTTTGGGTTACTTCAGCGAGAAGGGGGGATAGCGGTCGGTGATGAGCAGCCACATATAGGCCTCTACTCGCAGCGACCAACGGCCAACGCCGACCACGAAGTCGAAGAGGCGGCGCGGGTAGCGGCCAGTGAAGATGATCGCGAACCATGCGATCACGACACTGAATAAGGCTGCGACCCACAGGATGGCCAGAACGATGTAGTGGGGAATGGCAAGGATCCACTTGACAATCGGCAGCCAACGATTCAGGTCGCGGGCTGCGTCGGGGTAGTCCAAGTCGAGGTGGACGGCTTGTTTTTCGTCGGTTGATGGGTATTCCTCCCTCAGCAGCCCCAAGTAAGCCACCACACGGGTCGTGAATCTGGTGAGTTCAAGGTTCCAGTCGAACCACCACCGCGGGTACTTGCGGCGGAACAGAATCATCAGCAGTGTGGGAAGGAACAGCGCGCCTCCGACCAATTCGCCCACAATCGCGATGGGGATAATCAGCAGGGTCTGTCAGGAATTTTGTGTATCGGGCGTGATCTGAGGGTCCGCGGCCGGGTG
>JAPOVT010000050.1 GCA_026708015.1 bacterium | reverse complement strand
GGGCGGGCGGATGCCCCCGCGGGCGTGTTCACCGCTATCGCGGCCGGCAGCCGCCATTCGTGCGGGATCAGGGCCGACGGCACCGCCGTATGCTGGGGCTGGGACTATACGACGAGCCTTCCCGCCGGCGTCTCTTGGGCGTCCTGGAGCTGATCTCGGTGGCCAAGCCCGATCCCGGTGGCGTGGAGCGCAAGGGCATCGGCGTCCGCGAGATTCACATAACCGGGTCGGCTGGCAGTCCACCGAAGGCCCGATACAGCTAGATCGCCTCGACGCCGGTCCGCGACGCCCCGGCCGCCAAACTGTATCGAGGCCATTTGATGCGGTGTTGAAGGACGAGGGTTGCCATAGTGGAGTCCGATGGCTGAGCCAGAGCAATTGGTGGTCGAGGCCGAACGGCAGGCGGCGGCCGCGACCACCGTCGATGAACTGAGCGCGGTGCGGACCGCAATGACCGGCAAGCGCTCCCCGCTGGTGGCGGCTCGCAAGGTCTTGGGCGATCTGGAGCCCGATGCCCGGAAGCAGGCCGGGCAGGCATTGAACGCGGCCAAGGCGGCCATCGACGAGATTTTGAGCGCCCGCGAGACCGAGTTGTCGGCCGCGGCCCGGGCCGAGCAGCTGGCGGCTGAGCGGCTCGACCTCACCGAAGTCACCGAGTTGCCTGCCGACGGGCATCTCCACGTAATCACCCAAACCTGGCAGGAGCTGGAGGACGTGTTTGTGGGCATGGGCTACCGGGTGGCCGAGGGCCCCGAGATCGAGAGCGAGTGGTACAACTTCGGCGCCCTAAACTTCCCCCTAGGGCATCCGGCTCGGGACATGTACGACACCCTGTACGTGGACTACGGCGAGCCGGGCACCACGCTGCTGCGCACCCACACCTCGCCGGTGCAGGCCCGGGTGATGGAGAACCAGGAGCCCCCCATCTATGTGGTGGCCCCCGGCCGGTGCTTCCGCCAGGACACCGCGGATGCCACCCATATGCCGGTGTTCCACCAGATCGAGGGCCTGGTGGTGGACCGCGACACCACTCTGGGCGATCTGGCCGGAACCATCGAGGCGTTCACCGCCGCCTACTTCGGCCCGGGCTTCACCTCTCGGCTGCGCCCCTCCTACTTCCCGTTCACCGAGCCATCGGCCGAGTTCGACATCCAGCGCCCCGACGGCACCTGGCTGGAGCTCGGGGGCTGCGGCATGGTCCACCCCAACGTGTTCGAGGCCTGCGGGATCGACCCCGAGCAGTGGCAGGGGTTCGCCTTCGGCTTCGGCATCGACCGCCTCGCCCTCATCCGGTTCGGCATCGACGACCTGCGCGAGCTGTGGACCAACGACATCCGCTTCCTGGGGCAGTTCTAGTGGTCTTCCGAACCCAATCTCTTGAGGCGGCAGCGCGATGAAGGTGCTGTTGAGCTGGCTGCGGGAGTTCGCCCCCCATATCGACGGCAAACCCGAGCACCTGGCTGAAGTGCTGTCCGACCTGGGCCTGGCGGTGGAGGAGCTGTCCCACGTGGGGCAGGGACTGGACGGCATCGTGGTGGCCGAGGTGCTGGCCACCCGGCCCCATCCTGACGCCGACCGCATTCACTTGGTGGACGTGGACGCGGGCGATGGCGAGGCTCTCCAAGTGTGCTGCGGGGCCTTCAACATGGCGGTGGGCGACCTGGTGCCGCTGGCCACGGTGGGCACCACCATGCCCGGCGGTATGGAGATTGCCCGCCGCAAGATGCGGGGGGAGTGGAGCAACGGGATGCTGTGCTCGGGGGCCGAGATCGGCATGGGCGACGACCACGAGGGCATCTTGATCCTGGACCAGGGGCTCTCGTTGGGCGTACCCCTCACCGAGGCGTTGGGCATCCATCCCGACGTGCTGTTCGACCTGGAAGTGAACCCCAATCGGCCCGACGCCATGTCGGTGATGGGGGTGGCCCGCGACCTGGCCGCCCGCCTCGGCGTGGCCTTTGCGGTGACCGCTCCCAGGGTTGAAGAGGCCGGCCAACCGGCAGCCGAGCGGGCCGCGGTGAGCATCGCCGCCCCCGATTTCTGTCGGCGCTTCGGCGTGCGGGTACTCGACAATGTGCCCTCTGGTCCGTCGCCCCGGTGGATGGCCAATCGGCTGTTGGCCGTGGGGCAACGGCCCATCAACGCGGTGGTCGACTTGTCTAACTACGTGATGTTCGAGTTGGGCCAGCCCAACCACACCTACGACCTCGATCTAGTGCCCGGCGGGGAGCTGGGGGTGCGTATGGCCCATAGGGGCGAGCAGTTGACCACCTTGGACGGGACGGCGCGCACTCTGACCACTTACGACGGCGTGATCGTCAACCGCGATGACGAAGCCATCGGGCTGGCCGGGGTCATGGGCGGTGCCTCCACCGAGATTTCCGCCGACACCCGCTCGGTGCTGCTGGAAGCGGCGTGGTGGGATCCCATGACCATTGCCCGCACCGCCCGCCGATTGGGCCTGCGCAGCGAGGCCTCTGCTCGCTTCGAGCGGGGGGCCGACCCCGAAATCATCCCCATGGCCTTGGACCGCTTCGCCGAACTGGCCGCCGCGCTGGGGGCCACCACCAGTCCGGGCATGATCGATGCCACCGGCAACCGGCCTGCGCCCATCACCGTCCGAGTCCGGACGCCGCGGGTCAACGCCATCTTGGGAACCGAGCTGAGCACCGACGAGATGACCGCCCTGTTGGCACCCATCGGGTTCGCCTGCGAAGCCGGCGGCGACGGCCAGGACTTCGAGGTAGGCATCCCCTCGTGGCGCATCGACTCGGCCACCGAGATCGACGTGATCGAGGAGGTCGGACGCCTGCACGGGTACTCCAAGATCACTCGCACCGTGCCGGTGACGGAACAGGCCGGAACGCTCACCCCGCAGCAGCAAGACCGCCGCGGCATACGGGCGCTGCTCACCGGCATGGGGATCACCGAGGCCATGCCCCTGCCCTTCTTGGCTCCCGGCGATTTGGCCCGAGCCGGTTTGGGCGACGACGGCATCACGGTGACCAACCCGCTGGTGGCCGAGGAGTCGATCATGCGCACCTCGCTGCGCCCTGGGCTGCTCAAGGCCGTGGCCTACAACGCGGCTCGGCGCACCACGGGGGTGTCGCTGTTCGAGATCGGCCGGATAAATCCCGGCGGGGGAGGGGACCTCCCCGACGAACACGAACATCTGGCCGTGATCCTGGCCGGCCAGGAGGCCACCGCAGCCACCACCCTGTGGCGTCGACTGGCTCGCCATCTGGCTGCCACCAATCCCGGAGTGGTCAACGGCCCGGTGGACGGCCTTCATCCGGGACGCTCCGGCCAAGTTTTGGCCGACGGCCAGCCGGTCGGCGCGCTGGGCGAAATCGACCCCCAGGTGCTGGACGCCTATGAGATCGACGAACGGGTGGCCTGGCTGGAAGTCGACCTCGGCGCCCTATTGGCAGCCGATCGGGGACTGGCGCCGTATCAAGCCCCCAGCCGCTATCCCTCCAGCGACATCGACCTGGCCTTCACCGTCCCCGACGAGATTTCAGCCGACGAGGTGGCCGCCACCATCGCCCAAGCCGGAGGCGAGCTGCTGGCCTCCGTCGCCCTGTTCGACGTGTTCCGCTCCGAGCAACTCGGCCAAGGCTGTCGCAGCCTGGCCTATACCCTCCGCTTCGAAGCCTCCGACCGCACCCTCAACGACGCCGAAGTCGCCGCCGCCCGCCAAACCTGCATAGAAGCCGTCACCACCACCCACAACGCCACCCTACGCGGCTGAAGATTGTAGAATTTCACTACATTATCTATATATCTAGGTTATTCTGTTTGAAATTGAGCCTTTGCCCGGCATGCTCAGTCTTATGCCGAAATCAGACTCGGAGTTTCCTGCACTCAAAGTCAACAAGGTGTTGAGCATTCTTCGTCGAATTGGCTATGTGAAGGTCAGACAAGCGGGTTCCCACATTCGGTTTGAAGCCGACGGAAGGCAGCCAATTATTTTCTCGACGCATGTTGGCAGGGAGGTTCCGCCTCGGCATCTGAGAGATATACTTGTGAACAAGGCTGGCTTGTCCGACCAAGAGACCGACGATTTGCTCTGAGCCGGGAACATCACGGAGGTGGAGCGATGCCCAAAATAGAGATCTACAAGAACCACGAGCCGGGTCCGGCTTGGTGCGCGATGGGAGAGTTGGGCGATGCCGGCTATTACGCGGGAGCCGACACTCGAGATGAACTGCTAGCCCTAATTCAGGAAGCGGCAGAGATGGAAGGTGTCAGTCCCCAGATTTCCATTCTCGGTACCGAAGAAAATCCAGCATTGACTTGAATATTTATTCATAATAGTGCATAATCGTTCCTATGGGACAGAAGATTCCTGTTGGGATCATTGGTGCGTCGGGTTATGTGGGCGCGGAGTTGATGCGGCTGCTGGCCGGGCACCCGGGCTTCGACGTGGGGTTTGTGACCGGCGATACCCAGGCGGGGCAGCCGGTTGCTTATCTCTATCCCCACCTGGCCGTAATTGGTGCTGACCAGGAGTTTGTGAAGTACGACCCTCACTTGTTGGACGACGTGGCGTTGGCGTTCTTGGCGCTGCCCCACGGGCAGTCCATGGCCCTGGCGGGCGACGTCTTGGATCGGAGCAAGGTTGCCGTCGATCTGGCCGCTGACTTCCGGCTGAAGGACGCGGGGCAGTACCAGCAGTGGTACGGGGAGCCGCATCAAGCTCCCGGACTTCTCGGCAATTTTGCCTACGGCCTGCCCGAGCTGTTCAGAGATGAGTTGGCGGGCGCAACCGCGGTGGCCGTTCCCGGCTGTTATCCCACCGCCGCCGCGCTGGCCATCGCTCCGTTGGTCCGCACCGGCCTCATCCAACCTGAGGGGGTCATCGTGGACGCGGCCAGCGGGGTTTCCGGGGCGGGACGGCCTCCCAAGGCCCACACCACATTCTGCGCCGCCGACGAGGACTTCACCGCTTACGGACTGCTCGACCATCGCCACACCCCCGAGATCGAGCAAGCCGCGGGCGCGTCGGTACTGTTCACGCCCCACCTTGCCCCGATGAACCGGGGCATCCTGGCCACCTGCTACGCCAAACCCACAGCGGGCACCTCCAGCGACGTGCTGCTCGAAGCGCTAGCCGACTTCTACGCCGACGAGCCGTTCATCGTGGTGTCCGACCGCTCACCTTCCACCAAGGCCACGCTGGGCTCCAACGCTGCCCATCTGACCGCCTGTTACGACGCCCGCACCAACACGGTGATGGCGCTGTGCGCCATCGACAACCTGGTAAAGGGGGCCGCCGGACAGGCCGTCCAGTGCGCCAACCTGATTTCCGGGCTCGATGAGGCCACCGGGCTGACCGCAGTGGGGGTGTACCCATGAGCGTGACCGACGTCCCCGGATTCACCGCCGCCGGGGTGACCTGCGGCATCAAGCCCAGCGGCAAGCCCGACCTCGCCATCGTGGCCACTGCCGATGGTGCCGCAGTCAGCGCTGCCGGCGTGTTCACCTCCAACAAGATGACCGCGGCCCCGGTGCTGGTATGCCGGGAGCACTTGGCTGCCACCAAAGGAAATGCCGCCGCAGTGGTGCTCAACAGCGGCAACGCCAACGCGGCCACCGGGGCGCAAGGCATGGCCGACGCCCACCAGATGTGCCAGGAGACCGCCGCCGCTCTCGGAGTGGCTCCGGAACAGGTGCTGGTGTGCTCCACCGGGCTGATCGGCTACGCCCTGCCCATGGACGCGGTGTCTTCGGGAATCACGGCCGCGGCTCAGGCCATCACTCCCCAGGGCGGCCCCCAGGCAGCCGAGGCCATCATGACCACCGACACCGTCCCCAAGCAGGTGGTGGTCGCTGGCGATGGCTTCACCGTCGGGGGAATCGCCAAGGGCGCCGCCATGCTGGAGCCCAACATGGCCACCATGCTGGCCGTGCTGGTCACCGACGCGGCCGCCGATCCCGACACCCTCCAGCAGGCGCTCAGGGCCGGAGTGGCCGGCACGTTCAACACCCTCACCGTGGACGGTGCCGAGTCCACCAACGACACCGTGCTGATCCTGGCCAACGGCAAGGCTGGCCCCGTCGATCCCGACGCCCTCGCCCAGGCCATCGCCGATGCCTGCGAGAGCCTGGCCCTTCAGATGGCCGACGATGCTGAGGGCTCCACCAAGACGGTGTTCCTGCGGGTCACCGGGGCGGCCTCCGACGCCGAGGCGGCCAAGGCGGCTCGGGACACCGCCAACTGCCAGCTGGTGAAGTGCTCGTGGTACGGCCAAGACCCCTATTGGGGACGCATCGCCTCGGAGATGGGCGCAGCGGGGGTGGCCTTCGACCACACCAAGCTGACCATCGCCTACGGCCCCCACGTGGTGTACCAGCACGGCGAGCCCGCCCATCCCCCTGAGCTGGCCCAGTACATGACCGGCCGGCGCCTCGACCTGCATGTGGACCTCGGCATGGGCGACGGCTCAGCCCGGATCATCACCACCGACCTCACCCACGCCTACATCGACGAGAACATGGGGACGTCATGAGCTTCCCAGCAGAAGACACCGCGGCGGTCCTCACCCAGGCCCTGCCCTACATCCAGCGGTTCTCGGGCTCGACGGTGGTAGTGAAGTACGGCGGCAGCGCGATGGACAGCGACCACCTGGCCGGATTCGCGGCCGACATCGTGCTCATGCAATCGGTGGGCATTCGCCCCGTGGTGGTCCACGGCGGCGGTCCCCAGATCGGCGAGATGATGGAGCGGCTGGGTTTGGAGCCTCGCTTCGTCGACGGGCTGCGGGTGACCGACGCCGAGACGCTTGATATCGCCCGCATGGTGCTGGTGGGCCGGGTCAACCGCGACATCGTGTCGGCCATCAACGTCCACGGCCCCCTGGCAGTGGGCGTGTCCGGGGAGGATGCCGGCCTGATCCAGGCCCGGGCCGAGAACCCCGAGTTGGGCTATGTGGGCACGGTGGACACGGTCAACACCGCCATCATCGACCGGCTGCTGGACGAGAGCCTGATTCCGGTGGTCTCCACCATCGGCGCCGACGCCACCGGCCAAGCGCTGAACATCAACGCCGACACCGTGGCCGGGATCCTGGCTGGCGCACTGGGCGCGGCCAAGGCCGTGTTCCTCACCGATGTCGAAGGACTATTCGCCGACCCCGCTGATCCGTCCACCCTCATCAGCGTGACCACCGCCTCTGATCTGGACGCCATGATCGCCGCCGGGGATTTGACCGGCGGCATGATCCCCAAGGCCGCCGCCGCCATCCACGCCGTGCGCCACGGCGTGGCCTCGGCCCACATGGTGAACGGCGCCACCCCCCACGTACTGCTGCTGGAGCTGTTCACTGATTCCGGGGTGGGCACCATGGTCTACCCCGACTCCCAACCCGACGCGCCAGGTCAGGAGGCCAACTCATGAGCACCCACACCGAAGCGGTGGGCGTCGGCACCGGTTCCTGCCCACTGATGCCCACCTACGGCCCGCCCCCGGTCATGTTCGTGCGGGGGGAGGGCTGCTGGCTGTGGGACCGCGACGGCACCCGTTACCTGGACTTTTTGAGCGGCATCGCGGTGTGCAGTCTCGGCCACGCCCACCCCAAGGTGGCCGAAGCGGTGGCCGAGCAGGCCCGCACCCTGTGCCACGTGTCCAACCTGTACGCCACCGAGCCCCAGATGCACGTGGCCCGTACTATCGACCGGCTAGTCGGCGGCCCGCCCGGCCAGGTGTTCTTCGCCAACAGCGGGGCGGAGTCCAACGAGTGCGCCATCAAGCTGGCCCGTAAATGGGCCGGACCAGGCTGCTACACGGTGATCAGCGCGGGCCGCTCATTCCACGGACGGACCCTGGCCACGCTGCACGCCACCGGCCAGGCCGAAAAGCACGAGGCCTTCCAGCCCCTGCCCGAGGGCTTCCGCCACGTCCCCTGGGACGACATCGCCGAACTCGAGAAGGCCATCGACGACACCACTGCGGCGGTGCTGTTGGAGCCCATCCAGGGCGAGGGCGGCATCAACGTTCCGTCTGATGGCTACCTCCAAGCGGTGCGCGAGCTGTGCGACGACCGGGGCCTGCTGTTCATGCTCGACGAGGTGCAGACCGGACTGGCCCGCACCGGGCGCTGGTTCGCCCACCACCACGACGGAGTCGAGCCCGACGTGGTGACCATGGCCAAGGCGCTGGGCAACGGCATGCCCATCGGGGCCTGCTGGGCCCGGGCTGATGTCGCCGCCGCCTTCAAGCCCGGCGACCACGCCACCACGTTCGGCGGTCAGCCGTTGGCGGCGTCAGCGGCCAAGGCCACCCTCGAAGTGATGGAAGAGCTGGATCTGCCCGCCCGGGCCGCGGCGGCCGGAGAGAAAATGCGGTCCGCGGTTGAGGCTCTTGACGGGGTGGCCAGCGTGCGAGGCCGGGGTCTGCTGCTGGGCGTGGAGCTGGCCGGGGAGCGGCCGGCCGCCGAAGTGGTAACCGCGGGGATGGACGCCGGCCTGGTGCTGGGAACCGCCGGGACCACCTCTTTGCGGATCGCCCCGCCCCTGATAATCAGCGACGACGAGATCGCCCACGGCGTGGCCGTGCTCGAAAGAGTGTTGAGGTCATGAGGCCGGTCCGCCACCTCCTTGAGGTCGATGATCTCACTGCGGCAGAGCTGGCCACGGTGCTGGAACTCTCCTCCGACCCCTCTCCCTCACCGGCCTTGCAGGGCAAGGGCATGGCCCTGTTGTTCGAGAAGCCCTCGGCCCGTACCCGCCACTCCATGGAGATGGCGGTGGTGCAACTCGGCGGACACCCGGTGTCCATCGCCGGAGGCGAGGTGGGCATCGACAAGCGGGAGTCGGCCGAGGACATCGCCCGCACCCTGGCCTGCTTCCATGCCGCCATCGGTGCCCGGGTGTTCGATCACGGCCTGGTGGAGCGCATGGCCGGGGTCAGCCCGGTCCCGGTGGTCAACATGTTGAGCGACCAGGCCCACCCCTTGCAGGCCCTGGGGGACTTGTTGACCGTCACACAGGAGTTCGGCCAGATCGGCGGCCGTCGCATCGCCTTCGTGGGCGACGCCAACAACGTTTCCCGGTCCCTGGCCATCGGCGCCGGAATGGCCGGAGCCGAGTTCGTTCTGTCCGGCCCTCCCGGCTACCACTTCGACAATGCCGTCATCGATCGGATATCTGCGGCCGGCGGTACGGCCGAGATCGTCGACGATCCGGTTCAAGCGGTCGCCGATGCCCACGTGGTGTACACCGACGTGTGGGTGTCGATGGGCGAGGAGGATCAGGCCCCCGAGAAGATGGAGGCCTTTGCCAGCTACACCGTCGACGAGGCGCTTATGGGCCATGCCGCCACCGACGCCATATTCCTGCACTGTTTGCCCGCCCGCCCCGGGCTCGAGGCCACCGACGGCGTTCTCTATGGCCCCCAGAGCCGCATATGGCAGCAGGCCGAAAATCGGATGCACGCCGCCCGCGGCCTGCTCGCCTTCTTGTTGGGGGCGACATGAGGCTGGGCAAGAACCAGCGCCAGCACCGCATCGCCCAGATGCTGAAGCAGGAGTCGGTGTCCAGCCAGGATCACCTGGTGGAGCTCTTGGCTGCCCAGGGGGTGGCTGTCACCCAGGCCACCGTGTCGCGCGACCTCGACGACTTGGGTGCGGTCAAAGTCCCCACCGGCGGCGGCTCGGTCTATGCCATTCCTGAGCTGCCCTCCGAGCAGGTCGCCCCCGACGACCACCTCAAGCGGGTGCTGGGGGAATGGGTGGTGGCGGTGGGTTGCTCCCACAACCTGGTGGTGTTGAACACCCCGCCGGGGTCGGCCCATGTTGTCGGCTCGGCCATTGACCGCTCCGCGGTCCACGGCGTGTTGGGCACCGTCGCCGGTGACGACACCGTGCTGGTAGTGGCCACCGAAGATGTCGGCGGCCCCCTCGTAGCGGCTGACTTCCGCTCGCTGGCCGGACTCAACGAGGAGGAGAGCTCGTGAACCAGAACCTGAACAAGATCGTGCTGGCCTACTCCGGTGGCCTGGACACCTCGGTGATCCTGCGCTGGTTGCAGGACACCTACGGCTGCGAGGTGGTCACCTTCACCGCCGACCTGGGTCAGGGCGAGGAGCTGGAGCCGGCCCGGGCCAAGGCCGAGGCCATGGGCGTGGAGGAAATCTACATCGAGGACCTGCGCGAGGAGTTCGCCGCCGACTTCGTGTTCCCCATGTTTCGGGCCAACGCCATCTACGAGGGGGAATACCTCCTGGGCACTTCCATCGCCCGCCCGCTCATCGCCAAGCGGCTGGTGGAGATTGCCGCCGAGGTTGGCGCCGACGCCGTGTCCCACGGCGCCACCGGCAAGGGCAACGACCAGGTCCGCTTCGAGCTGGGGGCCTACGCCCTGAACCCCGACATCTCGGTGGTGGCCCCGTGGCGCATCTGGGACCTGGGATCGCGCGAGAAGCTGGTGGCCTACGCCGGGGAGCACGGCATCCCCATCGAAGCCGAGCGGGAGGGCGGCTCGCCGTTCTCCATGGACGCCAACCTGCTCCACATCTCCTACGAAGGCGGTCCGCTGGAGGATCCGTGGTACGAGCCACCTGAAGAGATGTGGCGCTGGTCGGTGGCGCCTGAGAATGCTCCCAACACCCCGACCGAGATCGAGCTCACCTTCCAGGCCGGTGATATCACCGCTATAGACGGCCAGCCCTTTAGTCCGGCCGCGATCCTGGCCGAGCTGAACCGCGTCGGCGGGGCCAACGGCATCGGCCGACTCGATTTGGTGGAGAACCGCTACGTGGGCATGAAGTCGCGGGGCTGCTACGAGACCCCCGGCGGCACCATCATGCTCAAGGCCCACCGGGCCATGGAGAGCCTCACCCTCGACCGGGAGGTGGCCCACCTCAAAGACGAACTCATGCCCCGCTACGCCCAACTCATCTACAACGGCTACTGGTGGAGTCCCGAGCGCCTGATGCTCCAGACCGCCATCGACCACTCCCAGCAGCGGGTGAACGGCACCGTGCGGCTCAAGCTGTACCGGGGCAACGTGATCGTCACCGGCAGGCGCTCCGACGACAGCCTGTTCGACGAGGCGGTGGTCACCTTCGAGGAAGACCAAGGCGCCTACCAGCAGGCCGACGCCGAGGGGTTCATCAAACTCCATGCCTTGCGGCTGCGCACTCTGGCTCAGAGAGCGGGCCCGTCATGAGCACCCTTTGGCACGGCAGATTCGACGGCGATCCTGCCGACGAGATGATGGCCTACACCGCCAGCATCGGGTTCGACGTGAGACTTGCCCCAGATGACATCGCCGGGTCACGGGCCCACGTCCGGATGCTGGGCCGCGTCGGCCTGCTCGCCTACGCCGAGGTTGACGAGGTGCTGGCCGCGCTTGACCAAACCGAGCAGGAGCTGGCCGCCGGCGAGTTCGATTTCGCGCCCGGCGACGAGGACATCCACACCGCCATCGAGCGCCGGGTCACCGAGCTGGCCGGACCTGCCGGAGCCAAGCTCCACACCGGTCGCAGCCGCAACGACCAGGTGGCCACCGACCTGCGCCTGTTTGCCAAGCGGGAGATGGCCGCCATCGCCGCCGATGTGATGGCCCTCCAGCAAGTGCTGCTAGACCGGGCCATCGCCGTCGGCGACGCGTACCTGCCCGGCTACACCCATCTCCAGCGGGCCCAACCGGTGTTGTTGGCCCACCACCTGCTGGCCCACGGCTGGGCCCTGGTCCGAGACGTCGACCGACTGGCCGACGCCCGCGCCCGCCTCGACGTCAGCCCGCTGGGAGCGGGCGCGGTGGCCGGCTCGTCGTTGCCCTTGGAGCCCGATATGACCGCGGCCGAACTGGGCTTTTCCGCCCGGTTCGAGAACTCCATGGACGCGGTGTCCGATCGGGACTTCGTGGCCGAGGCCCTGTTCGCGCTGACCATGGTGGCCATCCACCTGTCCCGGCTCGGGGAGGAGATCGTCTTCTGGACTTCGGAGGAAGCCGGTTTCGCCACCCTCGACGACGCCTACGCCACCGGCAGCTCCATGCTGCCCCAGAAGAAGAACCCCGACATCGCCGAGTTGGCCCGAGCCAAGGCCGGGCGCCTCATCGGCAACCTCACCGGGCTCTTGGCCACCCTCAAAGGGCTGCCGCTGGCCTACAACCGCGACCTCCAAGAAGACAAAGAGCCCCTGTTCGACGCGATTGACCAGATTCGCCTCGGCGTTCGGGCTATGACCGGGCTGATGTCATCCATCGCCTTCAACACCGATGCCATGGCCGCAGCCGCCGACGCTCCCACCGCGGCGGCCACCGATCTGGCCGAGCATCTGGTGGCCAACGGGATGCCGTTCCGCGACGCCCATGCCGCAGTCGGCGACCTGGTGCGCCGCAGTCTGGACGGCGAGGCCTCCCTGGCCGACCTGGTGCGGGCCGACCCCTGGCTGGGAGAAGCCGCCGCCGAGTTGCTGGCCTCCGGCGTCCCCGTCACCCGGCGCACCACTCCCGGCGGCGCCGGCCCCGACCCAGTCGCCGCTCAAATCGAGCGATTCCGCGCCCGTTTGGATGCTGACGCTGCCCGCTTCGGATAGGCCGGTGGCGACTATTCGGCAGCGAGCTCCAGCATCCGGTTGTACATGTCTCGGGCCGGGAAGTCGGAGGCGTGGCGGCCGATCCACCGGTCCACCACCGACTGGGTTGCCTCTCGCCAAGCGGCTAGCTGCACATCGTCGAGCACAACCTTGTTGATCCCTGCTTGCGGGTAGCGCTCGGCCACCGCCTGTGAGGCAGCGTCATAGGCCCCCGCGGCGGCAAGGGACACCTCCCGACCCGACAACCGCTCGATGGCCCGCTGTTGAGAAACCGACAGGCTGTCCCACAGATCTTGGTTCATGGCCAAGAAGCTGGTCGACACGTAGCAGTTGTACTGCACCCCGCTGCCCAGCACGCCGTAGAGGTCGTAGCTGGACAAGCCGGAGTTGGCGATCATCAGGCCGTCGATATCGCCCTGGCCCAGTGCGGCTCGCAATTCCTGAACGGGCAGGTTGACCGGGTTCCCCCCCAGCGTTTCGATCACCTCCACCTGGATCTGCGTTGGCGCCCGCACCGTCAGCCCGGAGAGATCGGGGGCAGCAGAGGCCTGATCTGCGCTCAGCCAGAAGTCGGCCACATCATGGGTCCACAGCCCGAGGAGCTTCACATCGGCGTACTCGGCGCGGAAGGCCTCGAATTCGTCGTGGAGCGCCCACAGCACCTCAGTGGCATCCACCGCGCTGTCAAACACAAACGGCATTGCCACCACCTCGGCGGCCGGGAAGCGGCCCAAGGAGTAGCCCTGATGGGCCCAGCCGATGCCCTGGCCCCCGTCAGCGGTGTTCTGGTACACCTCGCTGCGAGGGCTCAGTCCCTGACTGGGATAGAACTCGATGGTCACGGTGCCGCCGGTGGCGCGAAACACCTCGTTGGCCCACGGCTCGAAAACCTGCACGTGAACCGGATGGGTCGGCGGGAAGGGGTGGCCGAAGCTGATCGTCACCGACTCCGGCAGCTCCGCGTTGTCGCTGCATCCGGCGGCCCCGGCCAGCAGACCGAAAACCAGCGCCGCTCCCAGCAGTGAAGTCCGCATTCCTCTTCTCGGTATCAGCACTCCCTTTGCCATAGCCAGCGAAAGCCACACCAGTATGGGCAGGGAGCCACTTCGGCTGCCTTATTGTGACGGCGATGATTCTGGATCGGGGGTTCTACGCCCGAGACCCGCGGGAAGTTGCCCCCGACCTGTTGAACAAGGTGCTGGTGGCCGGAGGATGCCGGGGCCGGATCGTGGAGGTGGAGGCCTATGCCGGGGCCGACGATCCCGGCAGCCACGGCTATCGGGGCAAAACTCACCGCACCGAGGTCATGTTCGGCCCGCCGGGACGGCTGTACGTGTACTTCATCTACGGCATGCACTGGTGCGCCAACGTGGTGTGCGGTGCCGATGGGGAGTGCGCCGCGGTGCTGTTGCGGGCGCTGACCCCACTGGCGGGCCAGGAGGAGATGCGGGAGCGGCGGCCCAAGGCCCGGCGGGATCAGGACTTGTGCAGCGGGCCGGCCAAGCTCACCGCCGCACTGGGTATCGACGGTGATGCCAACGGTGCCGACCTGGTGGCCGCCGATTTGGGGATCGAGCTGCTCGATGACGGGACGGTGCCCCCTGCTGAGCCGGGCCGCTCGGTTCGCATCGGGCTCAGCGCCGGTGCCGACCTGCCGTGGCGCTGGTACGTTCCCGGCTGTCCCGACCTGTCTCGGAGAGGATGATGAGCGGCACAGAAGAGCCGAGGTGGTTGAGCGAAAGGCACGCGCTGCTGGCCTCCACGAATGACCTTGCCGTGGCCCGAGAGCTGCTGGCCGGGTTCGGAGACGATCTGGGCGACCGGTATCGGGCGCTGATCGATAGCCATCCCGACGCCGCCGTGAGAACATGCCGACCGGGCCACCTCACCGGTTCGGCGCTGGTGGTGGACAGCGCCGGTGCGAATACTCTGCTGCTGCTCCACGCCAAATTCGGTCGATGGTTGCAGCCGGGAGGCCATGCCGATGGCGACGCCAACCTGGCCGCGGTGGCGCTGCGGGAGGCAACCGAGGAAACCGGCATCGACGGCCTGCGCATCTGGCCCCGACCCCTGCACCTCGACATCCACGAGGTAGATCCCCCCGGTGAGGATGCCCACTTGCACTACGACGTGCGGTTCCTGGTGCGGGCCCCGGCCGGCGCCCAGCCCCAGGGCAACCACGAGTCTCGAGGCCTGCGCTGGGTGCCGCTCGACGGCTTAGCCGATTTCGGCTGCGACCCCGGCTTGGTTCACCTCGCTCAGCTGGGGGCCGAGGCTCTGGCAGAGTTGCCGAAGCCTTAGCCGATATCCAGCGGGTCGCCGCACGAGGGCATCCGGTTGCGGTCGGCGAAGGCATCGAGCAAGGCGTCGACCCCATCGCCCCGCTCGGGGTCCGCGGTTACCCGGAACTGGCGGTCCTCGCCGTTGCGGAGTGCGTCGGCGTGGGCCAGGCGGTCGTTGAGATACATCCGCCAGCTTTCGAGCCACAGTGCCACCAGCTCGCCGTCGTCACCTTCGGGGGCGGAGGCGGCCAGGTCGGCTGTCATGGCGGTCAGCACCGCGGTCGAGGCTTCGATCTGGTCGGCCCGGTCGGCCATATCGGCCGCGTCGCGGGCCTGGGGCAGCCGATCCAGATCGTCTCTGGTCTCGGCGCATCGAGCTTCGGCGTCGGCTACCCACTCTCGGTCGTCGAGGCGGTCGGGGTTCTCCTCGCCGAAGAACCAGATCGTGGCTCCGATCCAGAACACCGCAAACAGCACTATCGCCGCGATACCGATCGTCAATCCGAGTCGCCTGCCGGTCACGTATTCATTCTCTCTTTGCCTTCCGCTCTCGTAGCATTCGCATGGTGCTTGAAGAACTCGAATCCCGCGGCTTGGTGCAGGACACCACCGACCGTGATTTGCTGGCTCAGCGACTGAGCAGAGGTTCGGTTGCGGTGTACCACGGCATCGACCCTACGGCCAGCTCCCTGCACTTGGGCAACCTGATCGGGGTGCTGGTGCTGCGGCGATTCCAAGAGGCCGGCCACCGGCCCATCGCCCTGGTTGGCGGGGCCACCGGCATGGTGGGCGACCCCAGTGGTCGATCCGATGAGCGCAACCTGCTGGATGACGAAACTCTGGCCGCCAACCTGGCGGGGATCAGAGGCCAGCTCGAGAAGCTGCTGGACTTCGACGGGGACGCCGAGTTGGTTAACAACTACGACTGGACCCGCAACCTCACCCTCATCGAGTTCTTGCGAGACACCGGCAAGCACGCCACCGTGAACCAGATGGCGGCCAAGCACTCGGTGCGCAGCCGTATGGAGAGCGAGATCGGCATCTCCTACACCGAGTTCACCTACATGCTGTTGCAGGCCTACGACTTCTGGTGGCTGCACACCAACCTCCAGTGCGAGCTCCAGATTGGCGGCTCCGACCAGTGGGGCAACATAACCGCGGGGGTGGATCTCATCCGCCGCCGCTCCAGTGCCCAGGCCCACGGCATCACCTGGCCGCTGCTCACCCGCTCCGACGGGGCTAAATTCGGCAAGACCGCCGAAGGAGCGGTATGGCTGGATCCCAGCCGCACCAGCCCCTACCGATTCCACCAGTATTTCGTGCAGATTCCCGACGAGGACGTGGAGCGCAGCCTGCTCCAGTTCACCATGCTCCCGGTAGCTGATATCGCCGAGGTGGTCGAGGCTCACCAGCGCGATCCCGGGCGACGGGAGGCCCAGCATACCCTGGCCAACGAGGTCACGACCCTGGTCCATGGCCCCGGTGCGGCCGTAGCCGCCGAGGAGGCAGCCCAAATCCTGTTCGGCTCCCCGGTCGACGACATCGACGAGGCGGCGTTTGAAGCGGTGGCCGACGAGGTCCCCACCTCCGACATCCCCGAGGGCGGATTCGGTGATGCCTCGAACAGCTTCGATCTGGTGGAATTGCTGGCCTCCACGGGGTTGGCCTCATCCAAGGGCGATGCCCGCCGAGGGCTGTCCGAAGGGTCGGTGTACGTGAACAATGAGCGGGTCTCCACCGACGAGACCGCAGTGGCTGCCGACCGCCTGTTGCACGGCCGCTACCTGCTACTTCGCCGGGGCAAGCGCCGATACCACCTGCTGCGGGTTAAATCACAGCAAAGCCCCTGATTGAGTTGGCAAATGGGGCCAGCAGCAATCTCGTGGTTGAGTTGACGCTGCTGGCCAAGGCCGGTAGCGTTACAACTCGCCTCTAAAACGGGTTGCTTTCGGGCTGCCCACAGGGGCAGAGCAAGGTTCGGCCTGGTCTGGGCCGTTGCGGTTCTCCCGTAAGGGTCACCGCCTCACGCTCCTTGAAAACGGAAGAGAGGACGGAAAAGCCAGTGCGGGCGACGGCTCGGCGCACCTCGCGTCGATGGCGTCGACCTACACAATTCCAAGGAAACCAAGTCAGGAAGGGCTTCGGCTCTTTTGACTTTCCGGAATCGCTTCGTCTTGCCGAGGCAATTTAGTAAGACGAGCACTTGATCGAAGGCGGCGACCCCCCCGGGGGCAACTGCCGGAGATATTGACGGAGAGTTTGATCCTGGCTCAGGACGAACGCTGGCGGCGTGCCTAACACATGCAAGTCGAACGAGGTCGCCTTCGGGCAATGACCAAGTGGCGAACGGGTGCGTAACACGTGAGAAACCTGCCCCGAAGACTGGGACAACCACGGGAAACTGTGGCTAATACCAGATGCCCTCCGCTGATCGCATGATCGGCAGAGGAAATGCTCCGGCGCTTCGGGAGGGTCTCGCGGCCTATCAGCTTGTTGGTGGGGTAACGGCTCACCAAGGCATCGACGGGTAGCTGGTCTGAGAGGACGATCAGCCACACTGGGACTGAGACACGGCCCAGAC